>DATCXH010001101.1:0-2601 GCA_036565925.1 Vicinamibacterales bacterium | reverse complement strand
CCGAGCGGGTGCTGGCTTTCATGATGGAAGTCGAGACGGAGCTCTACAAGTGCGGCGTTCCTGTCAAAACGCGGCACAACGAGGTCGCACCAAGTCAGTACGAGATCGCGCCGGTGTTCGAGAACGCCAACCTCGCCGTCGATCACCAGATGATGACGATGGAGATGTTGAAGAAGATCGCGCCGAAGTACGGTCTTGCCGCGCTGCTCCACGAGAAGCCGTTCGCCGGCGTCAACGGATCCGGCAAGCACAACAACTGGTCGCTCTCCGACGAGTTCGGCAACAACCTGCTCGGCCCCGGCGATACGCCGCACGACAACATGCAGTTCCTGGTCTTCTGCGCGGCGGTGCTCCGCGCCGTGGATCGCTGGCAAGGGCTGCTGCGCGCGAGCATTGCGAGCGCCGGCAACGATCATCGTCTCGGTGCGAACGAAGCGCCGCCGGCGATCCTGTCGGTCTTCCTCGGCGACATGCTCACCGACATCTTCGAACAGATCGAGAAGAATGGCGGCGCGAAGTCGACCAAGCAGGGTGGCGTGCAGGATCTCGGCGTGAGCGTCCTGCCGAAGCTGCCGCGCGATGCGGGCGACCGCAACCGCACCAGCCCGTTCGCGTTCACCGGCAACAAGTTCGAATTCCGCGCCGTGTCGTCGGGGCAGAGCATCGCGTTCCCGAACATGGTGCTGAACGCGGCGATGGCCGACTCGCTCGATTCGATCGCCACCGAGCTGGAGGCCGCGGTCGCCAAGGGCGAGGAGCTGAATAAGGCGGTCGGCAAACTCCTGACAAAGATCGTCAAGGAGCACAAGCGCATCGTCTTCAACGGCAATAACTACTCCGCCGAATGGGAGAAGGAAGCCGCGAAGCGCAAGCTGCTGAACCTGAAGAACACGGTGGATGCGCTGCCCCAGCTCGTGACGCCGGAATCCGTCAAGCTGCTCGAGCGGTTCAAGATCCTCAACGAGCGCGAAACCCACGCCCGCTACGAGATCTTCCTCGAGAACTACAACAAGACCATCAACATCGAAGGGCAGTTGATGGTGCTGATGGCCAATCGCTACATCCTGCCGGCGGCGTTCGAGTACCAGAAGCAGATCGGGCAGAGCGTGGCGGCGGTCAAGGCGGGCGGCGGGACGAGCGTGCAGGGCAAGAAACTGCTCATGACGTATACCAAGCTCGTTGACAAGTTCAAGGCGCAGGCCGACGCGTTGGCCGGGCTGCTCGAGCATAGCGGCGGATCGGCGGAGAAGCACGCCAAGTACATGCGCGACAAGGTTGTCCCGGCGATGGCCAAGCTCCGTGAGGTGGGTGACGACATCGAGGTGTTGACGCCGCACGAAACCTGGCCGCTTCCGACCTATCGCGAAATGCTGTTTGTGAAGTAGCTCTTCAGAAAAATGGATCGAGGACGGTGAAACCGTCCTCGATCCGGTCTCCCCCCGCAGGTTACGAAGTCCGCTAACTGCTTTCGGCACACGAAATGACGCGTTGTCGATGCGTCGTTGTGCGGAGCCCGTTGTAGACTTAAGGACTCGCCTGTCTCTTGCAGGTGTTCCGAGTGTCATGGGTATTCTCGAAAAGCTCCGTCCACAGCCACGTTGGAAACACGCCGACCCCGGCGTTCGCGCTGCCGCCGTCTACGAGCTCGGGCCCGAAGAAGGCGAGGCGCTGCGTCTGCTTGCGCGCGAAGATACCGAAGCCCGCGTGCGGAGGGCGGCGGTCACGCGATTGAGCGACGTCGCGGTCCTCGGCGACATTGGTCGGACCGATCCCGACGAGGATGTGCGCGCTGAAGCGATCCGGGGTCTGGCCGGCCTCGCTGCCGAGGCCGACGAGGTCGAACGCGCGTCTGAGGCCGTTCGGCAATTGATCGCGCTCGGCCGGTTCAAGGAAGTGGTGATCGCCGCGCGCGAGAATCCGGCTCTGCAGATCCGCGCCGCCGTCGTCGATCTGCTGGACGACCAGAAATCCCTGGGAGCCATCAGCCGTCACGCGCAGGACGGCGCCACGCGCTTGCGCGCCCTCTCGCGTCTCACCGACCCAGAAGAGATTCTCAACGTTGCGATCAAGTCTGAGCACACCGACGTGGGTGTGTCGGCGCTCGATCGCGTCGACGGCGCGGAGGCGTTGTCGGCGATCGCGCAGCGTGCCCGTAACAAAGTGGCGGCGCGCCGCGCACGCATGAAGCTTCGCCAGCTCGAAGAGCCCGCGCAGCCGCATCAGGAGACCGCAGCACCGATGAGCGCGGAGGATCGCGAACGCGCACTCGGTCTCTTGCACCGCGCCGAAACGCTGGTGACGACGGCCGACCCCGAGGAGGCGACGTCGGCACTGGCCGACGTGCGTCTGGCATGGGCCGAACTGCAGGCCGACGTTGAAGTCGATGCATCGCTGGTGCAGCGATTCGATGCCGCCAGCGAGGCCGTGCGCGAGGCGATCGACGTTCGTCGTCAGGAGCGTGCGGCCGAAGAAGAGCGCGCGGCCGCCATTGCTCGAGAGCAAGCGGACCGCGTGGCGATCGTTTCCGAGATCGAGCAGTTGTCAGGACCGGAAGCGCTCGATCGGATTGCGGAACTGCGCGTGCGCTGGGACGGCCTGCCT
>DATCXH010001091.1:0-8687 GCA_036565925.1 Vicinamibacterales bacterium | reverse complement strand
TCGGGCAAGCCGAGATACCGTGCATCACCTCGAGCTTCCAGGCCGAGTGTGTCGTGTTGACACACATGCTCCGCGAAGTGCGTCCCGACATTCCGGTGCTGTTCCTCGACACGTTCCACCACTTCTCGCAGACGCTCGCCTACCGCGACGAGCTGTCCGAGCGGTGGCGCCTGAACCTGATCAACCTGCGTGCCGCGACGCCGAGCGTCGGACTCTGGCAGGCAGAGAGCACCGAGGCCTGTTGCAAACGTCACAAGGTGGAGCCGCTGTTCTCCGCGCTCGAAGGGTACGACATGTGGTTCACGGCGTTGCGCCGCGATCAGTCGCCGTCGCGGGCGAATCTCAAGGAAGAAGAGCCGTTCAAGCTGCCGAGCGGTAAATCGATCACGCGTGTGGCGCCGATCGCCGGCTGGACCGTGAAAGATGTGTGGGCGTATGCAAAGCAGCATCAGATTCCGCTGCTGTCGCTCTACGAACTCGGCTACACGAGCATCGGATGCGAGCCCTGCACTGAGCTGCCATTCGATCCAGACAACCCGCGTTCAGGACGCTGGCATGGCCAGAAGCTCGAATGCGGGATTCACATTCAGGCCAAGTAGTCCCCCACGCCGAAGTTGGGCGTTGGGAGTCGGAAAGAGCTAAAGAGCGCGTCGGCGGTCATCGCCCCGCGAATACGTACGCCGCTCGCCGCGCGATCGGCGATCGTCCACCGCAGACACCGAATAGCCGCTGGCACGGAGGAATCGCTCGTACTCGGCCTGAAAGCGCACCAGCGCTAACGGGTCGGCGAAGAGCGAGCAGTTGCGCCAGTTGTCGGGGCCGGACACCGAGAACGCGAGGCCCTCGGTGCCGGCTATCGTGGTGACCCAGCGGACCGTGCCGGTGTCACTCGTGAACATCCGGATGACTGGTTCCATCACTTCTTCATGCGCCGGCGCACGACGGTCATGCCCAGCATGCCGACGCCCATCAGTGCCAGCGTCGCGGGCTCCGGCACCCGCATCGTGAGCTGATCCTGGGCTTCGGCCCCGAGGCCGCCCGGCTTGGTCTTATCGTACAGATACAGGTTCAGCACGCCGACCCTGCCGATCTCGAAATCAGCCGGCGTGTTGTTCAATGCGAGCTGCACGTAGAAGTTGTTGGTGTCCAGCGTTTCCTCGTTCTCGAAACCCCAGAACGCGTGCTGCAGGGCATTGGCCGACGCTTCGCGATTGGTGAAGACCGCATTGCCGTCGAAGCCGTACACGTAATTGGCCAACGTCCCGTTGTAGAACTGCGTGTAGAGCCACGCGGTCTGAGACGAGAGCGGGTCCATCCCGCCGACGCCGCCTTTGTCGTCGGGATCGGTCAGGGTGTAGTCGTTGATGCTGCCAACGATGAAGTCGTTGGTGAAGTTCATGTATTCGGTCTTCTGAAGACAGAACGTGATGATCCACTCGCTGAGATTCGAGGTGTCAACGAGGTTGAACTCACCGCCGCCGGTGTTGCCCGGCCGGTCGGAGAATTTGACGATTTCTCCGACGGCGATCGGGTCAGCGCCCGCCTTCATCGGAATCACGGCTACGAGAGCCAGGAGAGTCAGTATTCGAACACTTCGCATCGGATGTTCCTCGCGCTATGGCACACGGCCCGTCCACAGGGGTATCAATCCGTGGGCCATAGACGCGAGCATCGAAACGATCGAATTACTGTGACACTGGTCGCGTTATCAGATTTGCATTCCCACAACTGGCTGACTTCAGTCCACTAGTCGGACGCGACTCAGCCGTGAAGCTGACTTCAGGTCTTCGCCACAACGGCTGATGCCGCGGGCTTTGTCAGCGGCCAGTAGCCGAAGAAGACTGCGTAATAGATGAGAAATGGGAACGTCACGCTGAGGAGCGCGTTCGCCAGCCACACTTCGAGGTCGTATCCAGGCGGCCCCGACGCGAGCGTGCCACTGACGATGGGTGCGAGCGCCACGTAAAGATGTGCAAGCACGACACCCACGACCGCAGCGCCAATCGCGTTGGCCAGCCCTTTCGTCGGCTGCGACATCCTGGCGAACAGTGAGTTCTGCAGCATGTTCAGCATGATGATCGTACCGAAGATGAAGGGCACGGTGACCCCGGTGAAAAACGCCATCGGATCCATACCGAGCAGGCCGATGCCGATCCACATTGCCACCGCTGCACCACCGAGCGTGATGAGACTCCACACCACACCGAGCGTCGGTTGCTTCATGATCCCTGGGAACGAGGTCAGCGGCCACAGATCGAAACACAGCACGAGAAACATCACCGCGAGCGCAGTCACGTGAAAGACGAGCGCGAGGATCGCGTTGTACATGCCGTGTGGTGCTGACGCCAGATAGACCGGCGCGCCCTTCATGAAGTCGTAGTTGAACAACAGCCGGAATTCGAGAAACGTCAGCAGGTAGGCCACGACGACCACCGCCAGGCCTGCGCTGATCCGGTTCTTGATCCGGCTCGTCACGGGCCAGCCACCCATCATGATCGCCAGCCAGAACGTCGTCGGCACGACGACCACGGCGTAGTGCGACGGGATCGGGCCGGGCGGGCTGACGCCCTCCCCGACGGCCAGGAACACTGCCGTCGTCGCGACGAGCGAGACGACAGCCGTGAGCAGGACCAGCGCCAATCCTTTCATCGGCTGGCTCATCCCGCTCACGAAGCTCGGATTGCCGCCCCAGAGCACGACGGCCACTACTTGCATCGGGATGAGACCGAGCATGAAGAACGATGCCCAGCCGAGGAACGTACCGACGGAGAAGAGCGAGATGAAAGCCAGTGCGATCGCGATCACGATCGCACTGGCGACAAGTCCGAGCGCGGGCTGCTTCACGGCAGGATCCTCCCGGAGATTGGAATGCAGAACAGGGCCGCCTGAAGGCAGCCCTACTTCGTTCCCTTCAGTTCCTCGTAGATGATGCCGACGTTGCCGGCCGGACCGCCGCGCCCGCCTCCGGGTGTCACGTTGTAACCCTGGAACTTGCCGTCGGGTACCTTGAACTCCTTCATCGCTTCCTCGGCCGACTTGCCCGCTTTCAGCGACTGCTGCGTGTAGGTGAGGAAGAAGCGATTGAACTCGCCCCACTCGACGAGATCCTGCCACTTCATCGTCATCGGCGAGTGGCCGTTGATGATCGTGTCGACGTTCTTGACGCCCTTGACGGCCTTCTGAATCGTGTCCGGATACGCCACGCCGCTGCCGCCGTTGTTGCGGTCGATCAGCGGGAAGCCCTTGTTCGCGAACGCGTCGCCAGCGTGCATGACGCGAAGGTTCTTGAACACGACCCACGCATCGCCGCCGGTGTGCGCCGGGCCGAAGTAGTAGAGATCGATCTCGTCCTTGCCCTTGAGGACGGTCATCTTGTCTTTGAACGTCCGATCAGGAAGGCCGTTCTTGTTTGCAGCTTCCTGGAACACCGGCATCTTCTCCATGTAGCCCTTGGTGTTCTCCTGCACGATCACCTCGACCGACGCCGGGAAGAACTGATTGCTCCCCGTGTGATCGCCGTGCGTGTGGGTGTTGATGATGTGGGTGATCGGTTTGTCAGTGACGGTCTTGATCTGATCGAGGATCGCCTGACCGTTGTTGGCCAGCTTGGTATCAACGACGACCACGCCGGTCTGCGCGACGTAGACCGCAGTGTTTCCGCCCTGCCCCTGAATCAGATACAGGTTGTCTTTGACTTTTTCGATGGCTTGGACCGGTGGATTGCCGCGGCCACCCCCACCGCCCGCACCGGCTTGACGGCCTCCGGCTGGCGGCGCGCCCTGCTGGGCGCCGAGCATGACGGATGTGAACACACCGCCAAGGATGATGATTCCGAGCACAATCGTGCGTCTCATTCCTACCTCCCCTAAGAACGATCCGAGATTATCGAGCGAATTGAATCTTGTCCGACATCCCGTCTTCCCAACTGCTCCACCCTGACGTCATGCCATACGGCGCGCGCTCGAGGATGGCCTCGATCTCATGCAACTGTCCCTTCTCCACCTTGAACAGCTCGGCGATGTGCCACGTCCACGGCACCGTCGGACCTGCCGTCACACTGCGGCCATCCGGCGTCTTGAAGTGGCGTGACGCGCCAGCATCATGATCGAAGAACGCAAACGCGACGACCAGGCCGCGCTCTTCGTCCACCACCATGTAGCGACGGTCGCGGATGCGCATGACGAAGTGCAGGAGCCCCGACTCGAACTGCTCGCGGCACGTCCACATTGCCGAATAGTTGGTCGCTGTCTTTGGGTCCGGCTTCACGGTGACGCCGCCGCGACCAGCGGGCGCATTCGTTGTCTTGGCGCCGTTCTCGAGCCGATCGCAGTCGTCGGCGAAGGGATAGTTCCCCTTGCCGTCGTTCAATTGCATTCCGCTGAAATACATGTTGGCGACGCGGACGAGTTCAGCACGCGACACGCGATCGGCGGGTGGAGTGACACGCATGAGCGCCGCGCGCGGCTGTCCAATCGCCTCGAGATTCTTCGCGCCCCCCTCGCTGTGCGCGATCAGCGTCTCGATCTCGGTGAGACGCCGACTGCCATCGACCTTCAGCCGGACCGCGATGATCATCGGAGTGCCCGCTTCGCGCATCGTCGAGAAGGTGACGATTTGTCCGGCGGTCTGATCGGCGATGTGGAGCTTGTACGTGCCTCGCCCGCTGACGGAGTTCCAGAAGCCATCACCGGGCAGCAGACGCTGCCCGTTCTCGGTGTATTTGAGATTGCTCGCGACCTGAAGCTTCTTGGGCTCCTTGGCGACCAGCGCGTCGAGATATTGCTCGGCGATTCGCTCGAGACACGCGCGATCGCACGTACCCTGTGCGCTCACGCCCATCGGTACGCTCGAAACGACGTGCCCTGCGAGTAGGCACGTCGCCAGCACCAGGGTCCGGCTGCCGCCTGCGCGCATCGCGCTACGGCGCCCAAGACAGGCGGACACTAGGTCACCTCCGTCGGCGAGAACTGCTTCTTCAGTCCTTGCCAGTGCGTGTAGTAGTCGCGTTCCAGGAGATCGGATTCAACGGCGAACTTCGTCGGCCGTACTGGCAGTTGCGTCTCGAACAGAAAGACGAGCGTGTTGTCGAGATACTGCGGCTTGAGATCCGCATCACGGCCACGCTCATACGCCGCCGCATCGGGGCCGTGGCCCGACATGCAGTTGTGCAGGCTCGCGCTACCCGGCACGAACGCATCGGACTTGCCGATGTATTCACCGGAGATCAGCCCGAGGAACTCGCTCGCCACATTGCGGTGGAACGGCGGTGGACGAAAGGTGTGCTCAGCCACTGTCCAGCGCGGAGGAAAACATCCGAGCTCGACGTTCGATGTTCCCGGAACCGCGGTCGGCGACGCGAGCACGCAGTAGATCGAGGGATCGGGATGATCGAAGGTCACCGTGTTGATGCACTGGAATCGATACAAGTCGTACTTGAACGGCACGTAGTTTCCACGCCACGCGACGATGTCGAGCGGTGAGTGATCGAACTCGGCTTCCCAGAGATTGCCGCCATATTTGGCGACGACGCGGAAGTCGCCATCGCGATCCTCGAAGGCCGCGACCGGCGCAAGGAAGTCGCGCGCGTTGGCGAGACCGAACGTGCCGATTGGCCCGAGATCCGGCAAGCGCAGGTGCTGTCCGTAGTTCTCGCAGATGTAGCCGCGCGCGGATCCATCGGGCAACTCGACGCGGAACTTGATGCCGCGAGGCACGAGGACCACATGACCGGGAGGGACATCGAGCACACCGAGCTCGGTGTGCATCGTCAGGGTGCCGGACTGCGGAACGATCAGCAGCTCGCCATCGGCATCGTAGAAAAACCGGTTCGTCATCGACCGGTTGGCGGCGTACACATGGATCGCTGCGCCGGTCTGAAGTGCTGGATCGCCATTGCCGCCGAGCGTGACGATACCGTCGATGAAGTCGGTCGCCTCGGTTGGAATGGGCAGCGGACGCCAGCGCATCTGGTTCGGCGTCGGCGGTACCTCGTTGAACGGCCCGCTGCGCACGAGGCGATTGCTGATTTGTCTGAATGGCTTGTGCACAGCCGACGGGCGGATGCGATACGTCCAGGTTGAGCGGCTGACGCCACGTGGTGCGGTAAAGGCCGTCCCATTCAGCTCTTCAACGTAGAGACCGTACGGTGGTTTTTGCGGCGTGTTCTGATCGGGCGGAAGCGCACCTGTCAGCGCCTCCGACGAGAAATCATTGCCAAATCCGGTGTGGTACGAGCGTTCTCTGGGTGCCATGGCGGGATGTAGGCTATCGCCGCGTGTGCAACAGGTCAAGAAACAGGCCCAGGTCGGCGCGCCGATTGCTATATCTCAGCGTCAGGCAGCGGTTTTCCGGTGGCTCTCGCTAGAAGACGCGGAGGAAGACTGCAGCCGGCGAGGATTTAGTCACCCGGAGACATGACATCGATGCCCAGTGTGGACCGGGCGGTCGTGCGAATGTTCAGCTCCCACCCGGATACGGTTCGGTGGGAGACACGAATTGCCAACGGCCGTGGTCTGGAGTTGAAGGTATTCGGGCCCGGGAACGTGCGACGTGCTCAGGCATTTCCTGATGCGATGTCGCTGGTGCAATACCAGGTGCAATACGAGCGGCAATTGTTGTCGAACGGCTATACGGTGCTGCAGCTCAGCGAGCGTCGCAGCGGATATGACCGGCGGCAGCAGCGACGACTCTCAGAGGACAGGCGCCGGCAGTGATGACCGAGGCATCCAACACGCTCAGAATCGTCTCGAGTGACGGCGTCTCGAGCAGCGACACCACGTCGAGCCCAGACGCTCCCGCGCGTCGTCTCACGCTGGCACGCCGGCACATCGAATCGGCGATTTCCCACATCAACGATGTCGCGCAGAGTCGCATCCCGGCCACGACCGCTGTCGAAACCGCGCCAGGGGTAGACGAGCTTCGGCTCATTGTTCGAGCCCTGGCGGACATTCGGGAGGCGTTGCACCCAGTCAACATCCCCAACTCAATCGACAGCGCGATCTGACGGCAGAGGTGGGGCGGGCTCCTGGACTATGATTACGAGCCCGAGCGCCCATCGAGCGCCGTCACCGAAGAAGGGCTTATGAAACTGCAGGAAGCGGCCACCGCCGTCAAAGACGCGAAGCGACGCGTCAAGGCAGCGAAGAAGGAAGCGCGCGAAGCGAAGTCCGCGCTGAAGCTCGCCAAGAAAGCGCTCAAGAAAGCGACGAAAGTCGAACGCGACGCGGAACGCAAACAGAAGAAGGCGAAGCAGGGGAAAAAGGCGAAGCCCAGTGTCGAGGAGCAGCCGGGCGAGGCGAAGCCGGCAGCCGCCGCCAAGCGATCGAAAGCAAAGCCCATCGCCGCACCGCGCGCCAAGAAGGCAAAGAAGAAGGCGCGGCGCATTGCCGCCGCAACACCGCCGGCCGCAGCGCCGGCCGCAGGAGAGCCCTCGTGGAACGAGGGAGAATGGACGTCAGACGACGCGTCGGTCTGACGATAGATAGCGTCAGTCCAGGGACCGCGGCCGCCGGCCGCGCCACCCTGGCTCAGGCACGCTGTTCGCAAAGATAGAAGTCTTCCGACCGGAGGTCTTCACCCGTATCCTCAATGGCGACGTTCGAGGAGCTATACCGTCAACACGTCCAGGCCGTGTTCCGATTTGCCCTCAGCGTCGCGGGGAAACGTGAGGTGGCTGAAGATCTGACCTCCGAAGCGTTCCTCGCGCTCCACCGCAATCTGGCCTCGATCGATCAGTCACAGCTGCCTGGATGGCTGCTGACGGTCGTCCGAAACCGGGCCCGGGATTGGTGGCGGCGTCAGGTGGTTGAACGACGCTATGCCGAGCAGTTCGTCGCCGCACCCGAGCCTCAGGCGCCTCCCGTCGAGCGCTGGCTGCTCGAAAGCGGGGACCTCAAACAGGTGCACCGGGTCTGCCTGGCACTGCGTTACGTACAAGGGATGACACGCGCGGAAATCGCCGCGCGCACCGGCCTGACCGAGATGCAGGTCAAGGGACATCTGCAGTACGCGTTGACGCTGTTGCGCAAGGCACACGGAGTAGAAGGAACGTGAGCACCGATCGAGACGATTGGGATCGCGAGGAAGGTCAGGCGCTGGCCGGTCTCGAAGCTCAGCTCGACGCGATGCGCCGGCGACACGCCGGAGATCCGCCGATCGAGCTGCTGCGCGCGGCACGAGCCGATGTCTTGCCGGAGGATCTGCAAACAGCAGTCTCTGAACACCTGGCCGCGAGCGCGATGAGCCGCACGCTCGCAGACGGCGTCGATGACGAGGTCCCCGCGCTGAGCGAGGAAGATCAGGAACGACTGTTTTCTCGCATCGTCAAAGAAGCGCGTAAAGAGTCGGCTCCGGCCGGCGTCTGGGGGTGGCTTCGCCCCGTTCTCGTAGGCTCGGGCATCGTCGCGATCGCGTCGCTGGTGTGGATGGTGTCGAAACGAACCGAAGTCGGTGAACGACTCGGACCGCCTGATACGCAGGTCGTTGTGGCATTCCCACCCACTGCGCCGCCGTTCCTGCTGCCCTTCGACAAGCCTGATGTCCGTCTCGGCATGGGCGCGCTCACATGGCGAGGCTCGAAGCCGACGACCGACGCCGGCAACCAGTTGCTGGCCGATTTGAAGCCGGGACTCGATGCGTATCGACGGAATGATTACGCCGCAGCGGATCGCGAGCTGACGGCGCTCGCC
>DATCXH010001019.1:0-8569 GCA_036565925.1 Vicinamibacterales bacterium | reverse complement strand
CCTGCTGAATCTGCTTTTGCCGCGCCGCCCATTGTTCGTCGTTGAGATACAGACCGGTGGGTGCCGCCGCACCGCCGCCCCGGCCGCCGCGCGAGACGCCGAATGTCGCGTCGTCGCTGCTCCACGTGCCCTGGAGATCGGGGTCGCCCCACGGTGTCTTGGGAGCAGTCCAGTTCGCGGGCGCGGGTTCGCCGTTGAACGCGGTGACGACGAGAGCCGGAGTCGTCGCGGCGATGGCGCCCCGACTCGCACTCTGGGTGAACACCGGCAACGTGGTCAGAACAGCAACCACTCCAGCAATACCGCCTGACACAAGAACTCGCCTCATCATGGGCCTGCTCCTTCGCGCGCGTCCGCGCGCCGGTGATCTTACCGTGAGTCGTCGCTCTTTGAGGTACGATACCGCTTCCTCGTCAGGGAGGCACGACGATCGATGCATAGGTGGCTTTCGGCAGTTGTCGTACTTGCGCTGTCTCTTCCGGTAATCGCTCAGGGCCCCGCTGGCGGGCGCGGTGCGCCGCCTCCACGACCGTCGGCCGGAAACGGCATCGAGGTCGGTGGCTGGTTTGGCCGCCTCGACGACCCCAAGGAAGGTCGCACGGGACTCAAGTTCGTCACGATGGGCACCGGTCTCCACGCGACGACGGGTCCGAACATGATCCTCTTCGACGCCGACGAAGATTGGGAAGGACCGTACACGACGAAGGCCAGATTCACGATGACCAAGCTTGCGAGTCACGACGTGGCGTACGGCTTGTTCGTCGGTGGTCAGGACCTCGATAACGACAAGCAGCGCTACACCTATTTCGTGATCCGGCAGGATGGCAAGTTCCTGATTCGGAAGCGCACCGGTGCGACAGTCACCAACGTCGCCGGCGACTGGGCCGATAACGCGGCGATTCAGAAGCCCAACGCGCAGGGCAGCCAGACCAACGAGCTGGCGATTCAAGTAGGTCGCGATACGGTGACGTTCCTCGCGAACGGCCAGACAGTGGCGACGCAACCAGCCAAGGCGGTTGATGTCGTCGGCATTTCCGGACTGCGCATCGGGCACGGTCTCGATCTGCAGATCGAGGGCTTCTCGGTCACGCAGGGGAAGTAGATCAGCCGAGTCGCTGCATCTCGTGAAAGCTCGCCTTCGCGGTATTCAGCAGGTTCTGGAACCACGGGTTACCGTGAAGCGCCCTACCATTCGACTTTTCGAGAGTATGGATGGTTCACCAAGCCACGCCGAGCAGGGCTCGCTGCATCCGACCATAACTGGCTTTTCAAGGCTCTTCGTTACCGAGGTCCTTACAGATCTTCCTTGCAAGGTCGTTGTCGATCTCGGTGTGCCGGGGAACAGTGGATGTTCTGCCTGAGGGACTGACAAAGATCGAATGGCTCCCACCTTCTCGAAGCAGGCGGCAGCCGTTCTAGCTCCAAGTGGCGGACAATACGCGGCGTTAGCTTCTATCGAGCGCCGTAGACATTCGCGCCCCACTGTACAATCCTGACGCGCCGAAAGAACACTTCCAAGGCGTGTACTCCCATTCGAGAGAGGTCATCTTGATGCGCAAAGCGGGTGGAATTGTCACGCTGACGGGAATCGCAGTGGCGATCGGACTCGTAACCCTGGCCGCCCAATCGGCCAGCACCAGTCGTGCGTCGCGTCCCGCGGCAGCAAAGCCGTACACGACATGGCAGTCCTACGCCGGCGGTGCGCATTCCTCGCAATATTCCGCGCTCGATCAGATCAACACGAAGAACGTTGCGAAGCTCGACGTCGCGTGGAGCTTCCCCATCACCGGCAGCAGCATCTTCAATCCGGTCGTCATCGACGGCGTGATGTATGCCCCGGTCGGGGGCGGCGCGCTCGCCGCGATCGATGCCGCGACCGGCAAGGAGATCTGGCGCAAGGAAGGCGTGGCGCCGTCGGGCGCCCGCGGCATGAACTACTGGGAGAGTGCCGATCGTTCCGATCGACGGTTCATCTACCTGCAACGTGGCGACGTCATCGCCGTGAATGCGCAGAACGGAGAGCTCATTACGTCCTTCGGCAACAACGGTCGTGTCGATCTCCGTGATGCGATGGATCGGAAGCCGGCAGGTCCTGTCGGCACCAGCAATCCTGGTCGCATCTTCGAGAACCTCTTTATCCTGCCGCTGCCCGGTGGCGCGAACTACGGCGGTCCACCCTCCGACGTCCATGCCTACGACGTGCGGACTGGAAAGCTCGCATGGATTTTCCACGTGATTCCGCACGAAGGCGAGTTCGGCTACGACACCTGGCCTGAAGGCCACTACAAGGTCGGCGGTGGCGTGCACAACTGGAGCGAGTTCACCGTCGACGAGGAGAACGGCATCGCGTTCATCGGATTCGGCACCGCGCGTTATGACTTCTATGGCGGCGATCGCAAGGGCAACAACCTCTACGCCAACTCGCTGGTTGCGATCGATGCGCGCACCGGCAAGCGGATCTGGCATCAGCAGCTCATTCACCACGATCTCTGGGACTGGGACATTCCGCAGTCGGCCAAGCTGCTGACGATCCGTCAGAACGGCAAGCCGCGACAGGTCGTCGCGCAGGCGACGAAGCAGGGATTCCTCTTCGTCTTCGATCGCAAGACCGGCCAACCGATCTGGCCGATCGTCGAGCGACCAGTTCCTCAGACAGACATTCCTGGTGAATGGTCGTCGCCAACGCAACCGTTCCCGACGAAGCCAGCGCCGTTCGCGAAGCAGTCGTTTACCGAAAAGGACATCAACCCGTATCTGCCGAAAGAAGCGCAGGATGAAGTGCGCGCGCGGCTCCGCTCGTATCGCAACGAAGGCATGTTCACTCCCCCGAGCTTCGAAGGATCAGTGTCGATGCCGGGTCACAACGGCGGTGCGAACTTCGGAACGAGCGCCGTCGATCCCGATCGCGGCGAGTTCTACGTCGTCCACAAGTCGCTGCCGACCGTGCTCCGCATCACGATGCCGGCACCACCACGCGGAGCGGGTCCTGGCCCTGGCGCCGGTGGAGGTGGCGGCGGTCGTGGCGGTGGCAATGCGATCGTCACGCCAGAGGAGAAAGCGGCGTTGATGGCGAAGGCCAAAGAGATGGTCGACGCCGCCAAGGGCGAACGCGTCGAGTTCAACTCGCCGGTCAGCTTCATGCAGATCAATTTCCCCGGCGGTGCGATGACCGCAGCGGCACCACCCTGGTCGGAGATGGTGAAGTACGACCTCAACACGGGTGAAATCGTGTGGCGGATTCCGACGGGCGTGCAGGAAGCGCCGCCTGAGTACAACATCCCGAACAACACCGGCGTGCAGTTTCCGCGAAACGCACCGCTGGTCACGGCGGGCGGATTGATCTTCCTCGCCACTGGTCCGGAGCGAAAAGTACACGCCTACGATCGCGCTACGGGTAAAGAGCTGTGGCAACACAGTCTGCCCAATGGTGCTGAAGGAATGCCGGCTACTTATCAGGTGAACGGACGGCAGTTCGTCGTGTTACCAGTGGCGCAGGCGAACGGCACGTTCCCAATGATCTTCAACACGCCAGGCGCCGCGCCGGCTCCACCCGGAGGCGGCGTCCCACCCGGAGGTGGGCGTCAAGGTCGCGGTGGTGGACCGACGGTGCCGGGCGCGTACATTGCCTTCGCGTTACCTCAATAGGCGACAGGGAGGATTTCATGCGACGGTCGCTCGGAGTGGCGGCGCTGTGTGCCGCGTCATTTGCAGCGGGTACGATGGCGCAGCGGCTGTACGATCGTGGCACCGCTCCGGCAGCAGCGAGCACTTCCCCCGTGACGGCGCCCGCCGACCTGGCGTCGACCGTCGTTGATTTCACCCAACAACCACTCTGGGCGTACGGGTTCCCGACGCCACCGGCGCCGGGAGAAAAAGCCGAACCACAGCGGCCACCGTCGCGCGCGCTGCGGCCCAACGAGGACGAAGGGGAACAGACCAAGCCCCGATCGCTTCCCGGCAGCGCGGGCAGCTTCTCGCTCGTCGACATCCGCGACGGCTCCAACGTGATCGACTGGTACCCGGAAGACCACCCGAAGATGACCGACATCATCCGGCTGGGGCCGTCGAAGCTCGAGACCGGGCGGCGAGGGTGCGGCTTCTGCCATCTCCCGAACGGCCTCGGACGACCCGAGAACGCTCCAGTGGCCGGTCTGCCTCCGGCCTACTTCGTCCAGCAAATGAAAGACTTCCGGAACGGGCTCCGCCGAAGCTCGGATCCTCGAAAGCCGAACACCAACACGATGATCGATTTGGCCCGCGCGATGACCGACGAGGAGATGGCGCAGGCAGCCGAGGATTTCGGCGCCATCAAATGGCAGCCGCGGGTGAAAGTGATCGAGACGGAACTCGTCCCGAAGACCCGTATCGTCGGCAACCTGTATCTGCCGACGGAGACCGAGCGTACTGAGCCCATCGCGGGCCGCATCATCGAAGTGCCTGCGGACGAGGAGAGGACCGAGCTGCTGCGCGATCCGCGGACCGGATTTGTTGCCTACGTGCCGCCGGGCAGTCTCGCGCGCGGCAAACAACTGGTCAGGCTCGGTGGCGCCGAGATCGTCGGCAACCAGATCGTCCAGGGAAAGACGACGGCCTGCACGGCCTGTCACGCGCCCGACCTCATGGGTGTTGGTAACGTGCCGCCGATCGCCGGCCGGTCGCCGAGCTATCTGGCGCGCCAGATCTTCGACATTCAGCAGGGCACGCGCCGCGGGTCGGCGGTCGACCTGATGAAGGTGGCCGTAGCCAAGCTGAACGCCGACGACATCACGGCCATCGTCGCCTACGTCGCGTCGCAGTTTCCGCCGGACGCGGAAGACGTCGCCGCGGCCGACGAGTTCAGAGCCGACCACGCCTACAACAACAGTCGGTAACAGCCCACACGCGTCATCCTGGGCGCGCCAACCAAACGACTGGTTTGTCCGTCTATGTGCTTTGAGCGTATAGTCGCTCGGCACACATGGACAAGTTCAGGCCAGACTCTTTCGTTCCGCTGACGCCAGTCGCCTTCGAAATCATGCTCGCGCTGGCCGACGGCGAGCGACACGGTTACTCGATCCTGCAAGAGGTCGAGACGCGCTCCGGCGGCGCTGTGTCGCTGCATGCGGGCACACTGTATCGCGCCTTGGCGCGACTGCTCGAGAGCGAGCTGATCGAAGAGCTGGACTCTCCCGATCCGAAGAACGACGACGAGCGGCGGCGCTACTACCGGCTCACCGCTCGCGGTATTGCCGTCGCCAGGGCGGAGGCCGGACGACTCGAAGGACAGCTGGCCGCCGCGCGCAGCCGGCGGTTACTCAAGGCAAAGTCGTGAGGAGCATCCTGTTCTCGATCGCGCTGCTCGCCTACCCACGAGCGTTCCGCAAGCGATTCGGCGCGGAGATGCAGGACGAGTTCGTCCGCTCAGAGCACGGATTCTTTTCGTTCGTGCACCACGTCATCAACGGCTTGCAAGAACGAGGTGTCGCGATCACGCGCTGGGCCTATTTCCCCACGTCGACCCCCCATCTGTACGAATCTTCAGGAAGGCACGCCATGTTCTGGGAGTTGTGGCGCGGCGATATCCGGCACACGATCCGGCTCGCGATCAAGACGCCCTTGTTCACCACACTGACGATCCTTGCCCTGGCGCTCGGCATCGGCGCCACCACGGCGATCTTTGCCGTGGTCAACGGCGTGCTGCTCCGATCGCTGCCGTATCGCGATGATGCGCGACTGGTGAATGTGTGGGGCTTCAACACGAAGGAGAACCGGCCGCGCAATACGTTGTCGCCGGCGAATTTCCTCGACTTCCAGAAGATGAACACGACGCTCGACGGGCTCGAGGGCTACTTCAGCTTCGTCTCGCCGGCGCAGATGACGACCGAGAGCGGCGCCGAGGTCGCGTATTCGCTATTCGTGACACCCAACATGTTCAACATGCTCGGCCGCCCGGCGCAGCTCGGACGGGTGTTCAGCGTCAACGAGCAGGCGCCAGTCGTCGTGTTGAGCGACGGCTACTGGCGACGCCGATTCGGCGCTGACGCACAGATCGTCGGCAGGACGCTCACGCTGAACGGATCCCCATACCTGGTCATCGGCGTGATGGCGCCCGACTTCGTGTTCCCATATCCGGGGATGCTCGGCCCCAGCGGATTCACCCGCATCACCGGTGTCGATCTCTGGCTGCCTATCACCTTCTCCGGCCCGATGGCGGTCACGAACCGGATCCTGACGCCGGCGGGTCAGATCGAGCGCGGTGGCCGTTGGTGGGGAGCGATCGGCCGCATGAAGCGTGGGGTGACCCCACAGCAGGTCGAAGCGGACATGCGGACGATTGCGGCGCAGCTCGAGCGCTCGTACCCGGCGACCAACACGGGCTGGAGCGCCACCGTTGTGCCGACGATCGATCAGTCGGTCGGCACGATCCGGCCGGCGCTGCTGATCCTCATCACCGGGATCGCATTCGTGCTCCTGATGGCGTGCGTGAACGTCACGAATCTCCTGCTCGCTCGCAGCATCGCGCGCGAGAAGGAGCTCGCCACGCGCGCCGCACTCGGCGCCACGCGATCACGTATAGCGCGCCAACTCGTGACCGAGAGCGTGTCGTTTGCGATCGCCGGCGGCGCGGTCGGACTGGCCGTGATGTGGTGGACGCTCCGCGGACTGCTTGCCCTCGCCCCTTCTGACATTCCACGCATGAACGAAGTGTCGATCGACTGGCGCGTTCTGTTGACCGGAGGGATCACCACGATGCTGACCGGCATTCTCGTCGGCGTGCTGCCGGCGATGAGCTCGGCCGGCATCAATCCGCAGGCCAGCCTTCAGGATGCGAGCCGGGGCAATGCGGGTGGCTCGTTGCGCCGCCGCACCCGCGCCGCGCTCGTCGTCGCCGAAGTGGCGCTGGCCGTCGCGATCACCACCGGCGCGGTCCTGCTGCTCCGCAGCTTCGTCTCGGTGACGAACGTCGACCCTGGATTCGTCACCACCAGGCTGCTGACGTTTCAGATGAACCTGCCAGGCACCTTGACCAACAACACCGATCGCCTGGCCTTCTATCGCGACTTCTTCGCGCGCATGGAAGCGCTGCCCGGCGTTGAATCGGTCGGCGGCGCGACACGAGTGCCGCTGGGCAGCACGTCCGTGACGACGACGATCCAGCGCGAAAGCGTGCCGCTGCCGGTTGCCGCGCTACCGGAAGTGCTGTTCCAGCGCGCGATGCACAATTACTTTCAGACGATGGGCATTCCCATCCGCCGCGGACGCGGCTTCGCTCCAACCGACGGGCCAACCGCGCCCCGGGTCGGCGTCATCAACGAGACCATGGCCCGACAGTTGTTCGCGAATACGGATCCGCTGGGGCAGCACGTGCGAGTCGGCTCCGCGCCGAATGGCCCCTGGATGACGATCGTCGGCGTGATCGGCGACGTGCGCCACGGTGGCCTTGAAGAAGACCCGCAACCCGAACTGTACGTCACCTCTCTACAGTTGCCACCCGTCAATCCGTTTATCATCCTCCGAACGACAGGCGATCCGAGGCTGCTCGCAGACACGGTACGCGCCGAGGTCCGCCGCATCGACAAGAACATCCCGATCTATGACCTGCGCACGATGTCGGCACTTCGATCAGATGCGGTATCGACGCGGCGATTCATCCTGTTGATCGTCGGCGCGTTCGGGGTGCTGGCACTGGGCCTTGCGGCGATTGGCGTCTACGGTGTGATGTCGCTGATCGTCAGCGAACGCACGCGGGAAGTGGGCGTGCGGCTCGCGCTCGGCGCGGAGCCGTCGCAGCTGCTGACGATGGTGGTCGGCCAGGCCATGAAGCTCGCGGCCATTGGCGTCACGCTCGGCGTCGCCGTCGCGCTGGCGATGGCGCCGCTGCTCGACAGCCAGCTGTATGGCGTGACGTCGATCGATCCGATCACGTTTGTCAGCGTGCCGGTTGCGCTGTTGCTCCTCGCCGCGCTGGCCGCCGCCGTCCCGGCGCGGAAAGCGATGCGCATCGATCCGCTGTCGGCACTGCGGATCGAATAGAAGCACCCCTTCGAGGGCTCAGCGATCGCTGCTGACGGGATTCGCCGTCGCGTGAACGCTGCGGAGACGATGGGCGCGATCCGAGTAGCCGATCCAGAGAATCGCTGCACCGGCCGCGGCCGATAGCGCGACCAGTGGCACGAGCGAGAGAGAGAAGCGGCCCGTAGCGTCTCTGATGGCACCCATCGCGTAGGTCGTGCCGAACCCAGCGAGGTTGCTGATCGCGTTGATCTGCGCGAGACCTGCGGGCGCCGTGCTCGCCGACAGCCATTCGGTCGAGACGGCCCAGGCCGGCCCCTTGCCGGCGTAGATGCCGATCGCGGCAAGACACAGGATCACCACGATCGATGGCAGTGAGTCGAAGGCGATCGCGGCCGCAAGGCTGGCGGCGGCCAGGAACAACGGCAGCGCCGCATGCCACACCCGCTCGCTCTTCCGATCGGATCGGTGGCCCCACCAGAGCATCGCGATTGCGGCAAGCGCAAACGGGATCGAGTTGAGCAGCCCCGTCTGCATGTTCGTCAAGCCGTACGACTTGATGATCTGCGGCTGCCAC
>DATCXH010001081.1:0-15955 GCA_036565925.1 Vicinamibacterales bacterium | reverse complement strand
CAGTTCAAGTCGAAAGACGTCGCCGCATCGCTTTCGGGCAATTCGGTGATCGTCAAGAAAATCACGCTCCCGATCATGACCGAGAGCGAATTGTCCGAATCGATCTACTGGGAGGCGGAACAGTACATCCCCTTTGACATTCAGGACGTCAATCTCGACTACCAGATCATCGAGGGCGGAGGCAACGGTGACGGACAGGGCACGATGGAGGTCCTGCTGGTCGCGGCCAAGAAAGACAAGATCGCCGACTACACCAACGTCATCACGCAGGCTGGACGAACCCCGGTGATTGTCGACGTCGACGCGTTTGCGCTGCAGAACGCGTACGAAGCGAATTACGGGTTTTCGGCCAAGGCGATCGTCGTGCTCCTCAACGCCGGCGCCAGCGCGATCAACATCAATATCCTGCAGGGCGATCAGTCGGTCTTTACCCGTGACATCTCGATGGGGGGTAACGCCTACACGGAAGCGGTGCAGAAAGAGTTGGATCTACCCTTCGAATCGGCCGAACAACTCAAGAAAGGCATTCCGGTTGACGGCGCGTCGTTTGAAGAAGCGCAGCCGGTGCTTCGCGCGGTCACTGAGAACGTGCTCCTCGAGATTCAGAAGACCTTCGACTTCTTCAAGGCGACGGCCGCCTCAGAGCAGATCGACCGAATCATGTTGAGCGGCGGCGCGTCACGCGTTGACGGCTTCCGCGAAATGCTCCAGGAGCGCTTCAACGCGCCGGTCGAGGAATTCGATCCGTTCCGCGCCATCGCGTGGGACACCAAGAAGCTCGGTGGCGACGCGGTTGAACATGCCTCGACGGCGGCGGTCGCGGTTGGCCTCGCGCTGAGAAAGGTGAGCGACCGATGATTCGCATCAACCTCCTCGGCGTCGAACGCAAGCAGGTTCGCAGCACCGGCGTCCCGACCTTCGGCTTCGATACCGGTCAGAAGCTGACGGTCGCGTGCAGTCTGATTCTCGTCGGGGCGATGCTCGGCATCGGCTACTGGTTCTGGTGGCTCAATGAGACCTCAGCCCGCGTGGACCGCGAGATCGTCGCGGCCAATGCTGAGGCCACCCGCCTGCGAGGGTTGTTGAGCGAAGTGCAGCAGTTCGAAGCGCGCAAAGGGCAGCTCACCCAGCGCGTGCAGTTGATCGAACAACTGCGCGGCGGCCAGAGCGTGCCCGTGCAGCTGCTCGACCACATCAGTCGCAGCCTGCCCGACATGTTGTGGTTGACCTCGATGGCCCAGAACGGTCCCGAGCTGACGATTCAGGGCCGCAGCACCACCCTCATCGCGCTGTCGGACTTCGTCGGCAATCTCGGGACGAACCCGTTGCTGATCAAGCCGATCGAGATCGTGAATAGCGAAGTGGAAAACTCGTCGGCTGCTGCGCAGACGCGCGCCGGTCTGCCTCCGGTCGAGACCATTCGGTTCACGGTGAAGGCGCAGGTGGCAGGCGTTGCGCCGAAGGGCCGCGGCGGTCGTGGTGCCGCGCCGGCAAGGAAGTAGAGGTTGTAGGCTGTGGCACTCAACGTCAGTCTCAGCAAGCTGCCTTGGTACGGCCAGATCGGCGCGTTCGTCGTGCTGTCGGCGGCCGGCGCCGGCGCCTTCTGGAACTTCTATGCACGCGATGCGCAGGCGAGCATCGATCAGCGGAATGGCCAGCTCACGAAACTGCGCCAGGAGATCGATCGCGGCCTGGCGACCGCGAGACGGCTGCCCGAGTTCCGCCAGGAGGTGTCCTCGCTCGAAGCGCAACTCGATCGACTGCGCGCCGTGCTTCCCGAGGAGCAGGACGTCGCCGAGTTGCTCCGTCGTGTCCAGGGCATGGCGACGCAATCGAATCTGTCGATTCTCGGCTTCACTCCGCACGCGGTGACGAAGAAACAGTTGCATGCCGAGTGGCCGATCGGTCTGAAGCTCGAAGGCAATTACCACGATCTCGGTTCGTTCCTGGAACGGGTCAGCAAGTTCCCGCGCATCATCAACGTCGGCGATATCAAGATCAACGCGCGGACCAGTCCGGGCGAGGGCTCGACGATCACCGCTGAATGCACCGCGACGACGTTCGTACTGCTCGATCAGAAGGAAGCGGCCGCAGCCGGGGCCAAGCCGGGCGCGACGCCGGGTGCGGCGCCGACAGCGCCAAAGAAGGCGGAGTGACGTCAACCATGCGAACCGCGTCATTCACCTTGATCGGACTCACGCTGATCGCAGCGCTCGCACACGCGCAGGCGACGCCGCCAGCCACACCCGCGGCATCCACGACGCCGGCACCGCCAGCGGCATCGACACCGGCTATGCCGGCTTCATCGACTCCGGCCGCTGAGGCATCCACGGGGGCCGAGAAGAACGGCGCCGCGGAATCGCAGGGTTTTACCTACAGCCCCGAGGGCCGGCGCGATCCCTTCGTCAGCCTGCTGCGTCGCGGACTCGATTCGCGTAACACCGGTCCGAAGATGGCGGGCCTCGGCGGACTCGGCACCTCGGAGGTCAGTCTTCGCGGTGTGCTCACCAGTGACGGCGATTTCGTCGGCATTCTTCAGGGTGTCGATTCGAAGAACTACATCGTGCGCGTCGGCGACAAGCTGTCCGACGGCTTTATTCGCTCCATCTCCAAGGATTCGATGGTGATCCTGCAGCAGGTCAACGATCCACTCTCGCTCGAGAAACAGCGTGAGGTGCGGAAGCTGCTCCGACAGACGGAAGAGGCCAAGTAACCATGTACCGATACTCGATCCTCCTCGGGCTGTGCCTGGCCGTAGCGGCCGGCGTGATGGCTCCACTGGGGGCCGCAGGGGCCCGTAGTGATGCGGCGATGCTCAAACGCATCGGCTCCCGCATTGACGGGCACACAGGGGTTATCGCCATCGAGGCGTCCGCGCCCGTGCCATACGTGGCGTCGCAACCGGACGCTCGCACCTTCGTCGTCGAACTCCGCGACATCGTGACGGCCGGCTTCGAGGATGCCGTCACCGCTGACCCGCGTCACCCGATCGCGTCCGTGCGCGTTGAGAACTCACAGGCGATCGACGGGGCGACCGTGGCACGCGTCCGCCTCACGCTCAATCAGCCGATGCGACCGCGGGTGCGCAGCGCGCGCAACATGATTTACGTCGAGGCCGATCGCGTCGATGCGGCACCGAGCGTTTCGTCAGGCGCGATCAACCTGGCCGGACCGGCAACGGCGATTCGTGACGTGCGCGTCGCCAAGCGCGGCAACGCAACAGCGCTCACGCTGCTCGGCACCGCCCGCCTGGTGACCACCAGCATCCAGGAGCCCAAGGACGGTACGCCGCGCCTGGTGCTCGATATGCCGAACGTCACCTCGTCGTTGCCGAGCGTCACCTCGATCAAGCAGGGCCCGGTGAACAGCGTGCGGATCGGCGCGAACCCGCGCTCGCCGCTGCTCACGCAAGTGACCGTGGACTTGACCCGTGCGGCCGCGTATCGCGTCGAATCGTCACCGGATGGCAACGACCTCACGCTCGTGTTCGATGAACCGATCAACGATCCGATCGCCGCGCTGAAGACCCCGAACGCTCCGGTGCTGCGTCAGGCGCCGCCGGCTGGCGTCGAGCCCAGAATGCAGCCCGGTCCGCAGGTCGCCGCACCGGTGGTGCAGGCACAGGCTGCGCCGGCCGCGCAAGCGCCGCAGCCGCAACCCGCCGCCGCACAGGCGCCACGCTACACCGGCAATCCGGTGAGCCTCGATTTCCAGGGTGCCGACCTTCGCGCGGTGCTCCGCACGTTCTCCGAGATCAGTGGGTTGAACCTGGTCATCGATCCGAGCATCAACGGCACCGTTGATGTGGCCCTTCGCGATGTGCCGTGGGATCAGGCGCTCGACATCATCCTGCGCGCGAACAAGCTTGGCTATGTCGTGGACGGCACGATCGTTCGCATCGCACCGCTGACGGTGCTGGCCGCCGAAGAAGAGGAGCGCCGCAAGTTGACGGACGCGCAGGCGCTCGCCGGCGAACTGAATGTCTTGACGCGGTCCCTGAGCTACGCACGCGCCGCGGATCTGCGCGAGCTGATCACCTCGACGATTCTGTCGCAGCGCGGCTCCATCCAGTTCGATACGCGGACCAACACGATCATCATCCAGGATCTGCCCGATCGCCTCGAGCGCGCCGCGGCGTTGATCAGCACGCTCGATCGTTCGGAGCCGCAGGTCGAAATCGAAGCGCGCATCGTCCAGACGACGCGTGAGTTCGCGCGGCGACTGGGTGTGCAGTGGGGCTTCAACGGCCAGGCGACGCCGGCGCTCGGCAACACGCTGCCAACCGCGTTCCCGAATCAGGTGCAGATCGGCGGCCGCACCGGCCTCGTGCAGGGACCGGGCAATGGCGGCGATGCAGTGAGCAACGCCGTCAATCTCGGCATCTCCGGCGCGTCCAGCGCGGCTGGTCTGGCGCTCGGATCGATCAACGGCGCCATCAACCTCGACGTCGCGCTGACGGCCATCGAGCGTCAGGGACAGGGCCGCATCCTCTCGACGCCGAAGATCTCGACGCAGAACAACATCGAAGCCGAGATCACGCAAGGCATTCAGATTCCGATTCAGACCGTCGCCAACAACACGGTGACGGTGTCGTTCCGCGATGCCGCGCTGACGCTGCGCGTCACGCCGCAGATCACTGCGGCGAACACCGTGATCATGCGCATCGCGATGGAGAACTCGGCGCCGGATTTCAGCCGCGCGGTCAACGGCATCCCGCCAATCGACACGCAGCGCGCGCTGACGCAGGTGCTCGTGAGCAATGGCGAGACCACCGTCATCGGCGGCATCTACGTGAGCCGCGAGCAGAGCAGCCAGGACCGCACGCCAGCGCTGCATCGTCTGCCGCTGCTTGGATGGCTGTTCAAGCGCGACGAGTTCACGGATGAGAGCCGCGAGCTGCTCATCTTCATTACGCCGAAGGTCATGAGGCTGTAGGGGAGACGTGACTGTGACTGCGAAACTTCAGAAATTGGTCGCCGGCCTCGGCGCTGTGGCGATGTCAGCGGCGATGGCCGGTTGCGGCGGAGAGTTCGTCCGCGATAGCCGCTCACCGGTGCGTCTGGTCGTCAACAGTGTGGAGTGGAACGATCAGAACACGGTGCTTGCCGACGTGATTACGTTGAGGAGAACACCGGCGCCATGTACTGCGACGGCGCCATGCCCGACGGTGGTCAACGATATGGCAGTCGTGAACTTCAGTCTCCTCCTCCGCGATCCGGGCGAGGTGGCATCTCCTTCGTCGCCGAGCGGTTTGAACCAGGTCACTGTCAATCGGTACCGCGTGCAGTATCGTCGCGCTGACGGACACAACGTCCCGGGTGTCGATGTGCCGTATGACTTCGATTCGGCGTTCACGGTGACCGTGCCAGCCACCGGAAACGCGGAGGCCGCGTTTGAGATCGTGCGGCACTCGGCAAAGGAAGAAGCGCCGTTGGCAGCATTGCGCTTCAACGACGACATCATCTCCACAATCGCGGAGGTGACGTTTTATGGGCGCGATCAGGCCGGCAACGAAGTGAGCGCGTCTGCCAGCATCGGCATCAACTTCGGCAACTTCGCCGATTCAGCCAACTAAGGGACAGCAATGGAGAGCACGAATCGATTTCTGGCGCTGACCTGGCGCGCCGCGGGGGCCGCACTCGCGGTGTTGGCCGTCTCGGCCTGCGCAGTGGATAAGCAGTCGGCGCCATCGTTGGCCGGACCCTCAGGGTTCGCCGATTCGCTGATCGTGACGGCAGCGCCGCAGATCCTGTCCCGCGACGGTAGCTCGATGTCAACGATCTCGGTCACGGCGCGCAATGCCGATGGCTCGCCCGCGGTCGGACGTCGCTTGCTCTTTTCCGCAACTGCTGGAACGTTGGTCACCGGCGAGGTGCTGACCGGGAACGATGGGCGGGCGTCAGTCGTCTACATCGCTCCATCGGCGAACCAGCCGGTGAGCTCGGCGGAAATTGCCGTGACTCCTGTCGAAGCCGGCGATCGAGTGAACAGCCATGGCTCGACGATCATGCTGGAACTGCGTGGCCCGGACGTCCCGATTGCGAACTTCACGTTCGCGCCAACGGATGCAAAGGTGCTGGACTTGATTTCCTTCGATGCCAGCAGTTCGAGCCTGGGGAGCGCCGCCTGCCTTGCCGGCTGCAGCTACACGTGGGACTTTGGCGACGGATCGTCGGGCAGCGGCCTTGGTGCGTCACACGCATACTCGTCGGCCGGTGTGTTCAACGTGACGCTGACAGTCACATCCCTCGCCGGAGGCACGACGGGTACCACGACCAAGCCGGTAAGAGTCGCGCTTCCCGACGCCCCGACGGCGGTCATGGCGGTCAACCCGCTCAGCCCGGCCGCAGGCCAAGCGATCACGCTGTCGTCAGTATCCGTGCTCCCGTTGGGTGTCTCGATCGTGCGGTATGTGTGGGAGATCGATGGCGCGGCCGTCGACACGGGTACCACGTCGAGCTACGCCATCGCCGGCGGGTTCGCGGCGGCGACATCGCACCAGATCACGCTGACGATTACCGACAATTATGGGCGGACCAGCAGATCCACTGCGACCACCATTTCGATACCATAGCGTTGGTGGCGGACAACCCACGGATTGAAGAACTTCGACGCCGGATCCAGAAGGATCCGGCGTCGATTGCATTTGCGCAGCTTGCCGAAGAGCATCGGCGCGCCGGCCAGTTCGAGGACGCGGTGAGCGTCTGCCAGGCCGGCCTCGCACAACACCCAGCGTATCTCTCCGCT
Organism: Vicinamibacterales bacterium; assembly: GCA_036565925.1. Classification (GTDB taxonomy): domain Bacteria; phylum Acidobacteriota; class Vicinamibacteria; order Vicinamibacterales; family UBA2999; genus Gp6-AA40. The sequence continues at coordinate 9,208 of DATCXH010001081.1, read as the reverse complement.
CGCATCACGCTTGGCCGTGCGCTGCTTGAAATGGGTCGGTACGACGAAGCGGCCAGCGAGTTCGAATATGTCCTCAAGGCGGCACCCGATAACCTCAGCGCGATTCGCGAGATGGCCGATATCGAACATCGTCGGCGCGCGCGGCCGGCGCAACTCGAGGTCAAACACGCCGCCGAGCCCGAGCCTCCGTCCCAGGAGGGCGATCTGGTGATCGCTGAACTCGAGGCCTGGCTGGCTGTCCTCGCCGACGAACGTGACACTCGGGTTACCCGGATCTGACGTCCTCGCGGCCCGCCATGCTCGTGTCCGCTCCGCGCTCCAGGCCACAGGGCTCGAGGCGCTGATCGTCACGACACCGGCCAACATCCGGTACCTCGCCAATCACATCGGGACTGCCGGCACACTGATCATCACGTCGAGCGACATTCAGCTTCTCGTCGACTTCCGCTACAAGGAGGCCGTCCGATCGCGCCAGGACTCACCGGCCGCGTGCCCAGGGCTCCGCATCATTGATGTGCCCGATAGTTACGACGAGGCACTGGTGAAGACCACCATCTCATTGCCGGCACGGGTCGTCGGCATCGAGGCCGGGCATCTGACCGTTGCCCGCCAGGAATGGTTGACACGAACCTGGCAGTCCAGATCGGCAGACATCACCTTGCGATCGACTGAGCGGTTGATTGAACGGTTCAGAGCAGTGAAGGATGCCGCCGAAATATCTGTGTTGCGAGAAGCGGCACGACGTCTGACGCCTGTCGCCGCGACGGCAATCGATTCAATCGGCAGCGGGATCCCCGAAAAGGAAGTCGCTGCGGTGATCGAAACGGCGCTCCGACGAGCCGGGTACGAGCGGCCGGCATTCGACACAATCGTCGCCTCGGGGCCAAATTCCGCGCTGCCGCACTATCGGGCTGGCGACCGGGCGTTGCACGATGGTGACCTGGTGGTGCTGGACTTTGGCGGGGTATTGGACGGATACTGCTCCGACCTCACTCGAACCGTGACTGTCGGGAATCCGTCACCTGAGGCCCGCAGACTCCATACCGCGGTTCTAGAGGCGCAAGCAGCGGCGATCGATGCCGTTAGACCTGGGGTGACGACGGCCGATATAGACGGGGCCGCGCGACAGGTACTCGTCGGGTATGGATTGGGAGAGGCGTTCGGGCACGGCACGGGTCACGGCCTGGGGCTCGACGTCCACGAAGAACCTCGCGTCTCGAAGCCGCGGCCTGATGTTCCGCCCGAGCGGCTCGAACCGGGGATGGTCTTTACCATCGAGCCAGGGGCATATGTTCCCGGGTTTGGTGGCGTCCGCATTGAGGACGATGTCCTGGTGACCGAGACTGGATGCGAAGTCCTGACATCTGTACCCCGCGAACTGCAGGGGTGCGGATAGGACGCGGAATGGATCTAGACGAGATCAAGCAGGTCCTGGAGATGATGCGCGAGCACGACCTGGCCGAGTTCGAGCTCGAACGGGACGGTGTGAAGCTGCGGCTCCGCAAGAATATTGGGCAGCAGTGGAACGGTACAGTGCCGCCGTTACCGCAGGTCACGTTTGTGCCGTCATCAGTGGCCGCGCCCACCGCGACCAACGACGGTGCCACGCCGACTGCGGTCCTCACCCCGGCCAACGAGGATATCGACCTCGCGATCGTGAAGTCGCCGATCGTCGGCACGTTCTACCGGCAGTCAGAGCCGGGAGCCAAGCCCTTCGCGGAGGTCGGACAGACCGTCAAGAAGGGGCAGGTCCTCTGCATCATCGAAGCGATGAAGCTGATGAACGAGATCAACGCTGACGTCGACGGCGAGGTCGTCAAGGTCTACGTGGAAAACGGCCAGGCCGTCCATTACGGCGAACGGCTCTTCGCCATCAAACCACATGTTTAAAAAGATACTGATTGCCAATCGCGGTGAGATCGCGTTGCGCGTCATTCACGCGTGCCGCGAGTTGGGCATCAAGACGGTTGCGGTGTATTCCGAGGCCGACGAGAACTCGCTGCACGTCCGGTTCGCCGACGAAGACGTCTGCATCGGGCCGCCGCGTAGCGCCGACAGTTATCTGAACGTGCCGGCCATCATCAGCGCGGCGGAGATTACTGGCGCCGACGCGATTCATCCCGGCTACGGCTTTCTCTCTGAAAGTGCCTACCTCGCCGAGGTCTGTGAGGCGTGCCACATTCGTTTCATCGGTCCCGACCCGAGCGTGATCAAGTTGCTCGGCGACAAGGCGCGAGCGAAGAAGGCGATGCGGAAGGCCGGTGTGCCGATGCTCCCGGGCAGCGATGGTCCGGTCACCGGTGAAGAGCAGGCGTTGAAGGTGGCCAAGGATATTGGCTATCCGGTGATCATCAAGGCGGTGGCAGGCGGGGGCGGACGTGGGATGCGCGTGGTGGAAAATGCCGGCGAACTCCCGAACGCGCTCCGCACGGCGCAGCGCGAAGCCGAGGCGGCATTTGGCAATGGCGACGTCTACGTCGAGAAGTACCTCAAGAACCCCCGCCACATCGAGTTTCAGATCATCGGCGATCACCATGGCAACGTCGTGCACCTCGGCGAACGCGAATGCTCGATTCAGCGGCGTCATCAGAAGCTGCTCGAGGAATCGCCGTCGCCTGCCCTCAGCGACAAGGTCCGCAAGAAGATGGGGAGCCTCGTCGTCGATGCGGCCAAGGCCGTGCAGTACACCAATGCCGGCACGTTCGAGTTCCTGATGGACGGCGACGGACGCTTCTATTACATGGAGACGAACACGCGTCTCCAGGTCGAGCATCCCGTGACCGAGATGGTCACTGGCATCGACATCGTCAAGGAGCAAATCCGGATCGCGGCAGGCGAGCGGCTCTCGTTCAAGCAGAGTGAGGTGACGTTCACCGGCCATTCCATCGAGTGCCGGGTCAACGCCGAGGATCCCGAGACGTTTGCGCCATCACCGGGCACGATTCACACCTTCAGTGTTCCCGGCGGACCTGGTGTGCGCGTCGACACCTTCGCGCACGCCGAATGTACGGTGCCGCCGTATTACGACTCGATGATCGCGAAGATCATCGTTCATGGACGCGACCGGCAGGAAGCCATCGCCCGGATGCGCCGCACTCTCGACATGACGGTCATCGAGGGCATCCGCACCTCGGTGCCGCTCCATCTCAAGATCCTCAACGAGGCGGATTTCCAGGCTGGCCGGCTCAGCACGGGCTTCATGGAGCGTTTCATGCCCAAGCAGAAGAAGCCGACAAGCCTGGCGGAGAGTGCCTAGATAGTCCTTGGTCCTCGCCCCTGGTCCTTCGTCCTTGGTGCCTGGTCCGCTGCACGCCATCGTCGATGTAGATGTGGCGACGCACGCCGGATGGGCCCCCCTCGACCTGGCCTGCGCCTATCTCGACGGTGGTGCGCCGCTTCTGCAGCTTCGCGCGAAGCAACTCGCGTCGGGCCCGCTCCTGAAACTCTGCGATGGAATAGTTCAGGCCGCGGCGCGGTACACGGCGTCGATCATTGTGAATGACCGGGCCGACCTGGCCGTGCTGGCGAATGCGAGCGGGGTGCACGTCGGTCAGGAAGATTTGGCGCCGGCGGATGCCCGCCAGTTGTTGGGGCCTGCGGCCATCGTTGGATTGTCAACGCACACCGTCGCGCAGATCAAAGCTGCGGTCCGCGAACCGATCTCGTACCTCGCGGTAGGGCCGGTCTTCGGCACGAGGACGAAGGACACTGGGTACTCGGCGGTCGGGCTTCATCTGGTTGCGACAGCAGCCCGGCTGGCGGGATCGATCCCAGTTGTTGCGATTGGTGGGATCACACTCGAGACAGCGTCGTCTGTTCTGGATGCCGGAGCGAGATCGGTGGCGGTCATTGGAGATTTGTTGACGCGGGGTACTCCCCAGACACGTGTGGCAGCGTATCTGCAGCAACTAGAGCAACATCGCTTATAGTCCGGAGGAATCGCGAATCGGAGGAAATGTGGCGAGTTCACTGTTTCGGACAAAGTCTATCGACCGCCTTCTGAACGAGGCCGGCGCGACCGGCGAGCACACCCTCAAGCGGACGCTGGGGGGCTGGTCACTCGTCGCGCTCGGCATCGGCGGCATCATCGGCGCCGGAATCTTCGTGCGCACGGCGGCCGCTATTGCCGAGCGGTCGGGCCCGTCCGTCACGATTGCCTTCGTGGTCGCGGCGGTGGGCTGCTTGTTCGCCGGACTCTGCTACGCCGAGTTCGCATCGATGATTCCGATTGCCGGCAGCGCCTACACCTACTCCTACGCGACGATGGGCGAGTTCGTGGCGTGGATCATCGGCTGGGACCTCGTGCTCGAATACGCGGTCGGTGCGGCGACCGTCGCTATCGCCTGGAGCGAGTACTTCAACCGAGTGCTCGAATTCATCGGCTTCAGCATCCCGTACCAATGGCGCCATTCACCGTTTGAGCACGCCGATGGCGTCTACGGGGTCATGAACATCCCGGCCGTGATCATTCTGGCGATCCTGTCAGGACTGCTGATCCGTGGCACGCGCGAATCGGCGCTCGTCAACAACCTGATCGTCATCACCAAGGTTTCGATCGTGCTGCTGGTGATCGTGATCGGATGGCAGTTCATCAATCCTGCGAACCACACGCCATTCATCCCGGCGCCGACGACGTACACCACGCCCCAGGGAATTACGCACAACTACGGCGGCGTGCTGGGAATCCTCGGCGCAGCCGGCGTCGTGTTCTTCGCCTTCATCGGCTTCGATGCGGTCTCGACCGCGGCGCAGGAGACCAAGAATCCGAAGCGCGATATGCCGTTCGGGATCCTCGGTTCGCTGGTCGTCTGCACGGTTCTCTACGTGCTGTTCTCGTACGTGCTGAGCGGCGTCGCGACGGTTGAAGACTTCCGGACGACTGGACGGGAGGCATCCGTGGCGTTCGCAATCACCAAATACATGACCGGCTACGGATGGCTGGCGAAGCTCGTCACGGTCGCCATTCTCGCCGGGTTCTCGTCAGTGATCCTCGTGATGCTGCTCGGTCAGTCGCGCGTGTTCTTCGCGATGAGCCACGACGGACTCGTGCCGAAGGTTTTCTCGGACATCCATCCGCGCTATCACACGCCGTACAAGTCGAACATGATCTTCTTCGTGCTGACGTCGCTCTTCGCCGCGTTCATTCCCGAGAACATCGTCGGCGAGATGACCAGCATCGGGACCCTGTTTGCGTTCATGCTCGTCTGTGCCGGTGTGTGGATTATGCGCGTCCGCCGGCCGGATATTCCGCGTGGGTTCGTGGTGCCGGCGCTGCCGCTCGTCGCGGTGCTGGGGATCGGCACGTGCGGCGCGATGATCTATGGTTTGGGTTGGACCAACTGGTTGCGATTGGGTGCCTGGCTCGTGATCGGGTTGTTCCTGTTCTTCGGCTACGCCCGGCATCATAGCCGGTTGGGAACGTCGACTCGCATGGAAACCGCATGACCGCACGCGTCCTGGACGGGCAGTTGCTCGCTGCCCGTATGCAAGAGGAGATCAAGCCAGAGGTTGCAGCATTTACCAGGCAACACGGACGCCCGCCGGGCCTGGGCATCGTCCTGGCCGGAAACGATCCGGCCTCCCAGGTCTATGTGGGCCACAAGGTCAAAGCCGGCACGAGCGCCGGTTTTCGTGTGGATCTCGAGCGGCTTCCCGAGACCGCGTCACTCTCGGATGCCCTCGCGATCGTCACACGGCTGAACGCGAGTCCCGTTCACGACGGCATCCTCGTGCAATCGCCACTACCCAAAGGCATGGGGCGCGGGGCAGACCAGGCGGTCTTCGACACGATCGATCCAGCCAAAGATGTTGACGGGTTCGGAGCAGCGAGCGTCGGGCTGCTCGTGCAGAATCGCCCGAAGCTGGTGGCCTGCACACCGTCGGGCGTGATCGAACTGCTCGTGCGCGAGCACATCCCGATTGCGGGCCGCCGTGCCGTCGTCGTCGGCCGCAGCGACATCGTCGGCAAACCGATGGCGATGCTGCTGCTGCATCGCGACGCGACGGTGACGATCTGCCATTCGAAAACGCCCAACCTCGCGGAGGTTTGTCGCGACGCTGACATCCTGGTCGCGGCGGTCGGACGCCCGGGGCTCGTGACGCGCGACTTCGTGAAGCCGGGGGCAACGGTCGTGGACGTCGGCATCAATCGTGTCACCGATCCCGCGATTGCGTCACGACTCTATCCTGCGGGGCACAAACGGCTCGCGCTCTTTCAGTCGAAGGGGTCAATCCTCGTCGGCGACGTGCATCCCGAGGTCGAGGAAGTCGCCGGTGCGCTCACGCCGGTCCCGGGCGGCGTGGGACCGTTGACTATTACCATGCTGATGGCGAACACGCTCAAGGCCGCTCGCGATCGGATTGCTGTGTAGCGCGTCATGCTGCCGCTATGATGCGGTCATGCGGCGTGTCGCGCTGACCGGCGGAATCGCGACGGGCAAGAGCCACGTCCTGGCTCAGTTGGCAAAGCTCGGCGCGCCGACAATCGACGCAGACAAACTCGCTCGCGACGTGGTTGCTCCAGGTACTCCCGGACTGAAAGCCGTCGTCGATCGTTTTGGCGAGGATGTGCTCGACCAGATGGGCGGGTTGGACCGGCGCAAGCTCGGGTCAATTGTTTTTTCGGATCCTGTGGCGAGACGAGATCTCGAAGAGATCATTCATCCCGCCGTGCGTGGCGCGATAGACGAGTGGTATGCGTCACTTGGCGAAGTGCCGGCGGGCTTTGCGGTTGCTGATATTCCGCTGCTATACGAGACGGCCCGGCAGCGTGAGTTCGACGCCGTGATCGTCACGGCATGCGACACCAATACGCAGCTCACCCGCATCATGGCGCGCGACGGAATCAGCGAAGCGGAAGCCCGGGCGCGCATTGCGGCGCAGTTGCCGATGAGCGAGAAGATTCGTCGTGCGGACTACGTTATCAACACCGATGGCTCGTTCGACGAAACCAGCGTGCAGGTCCGCGACGTGTTCAAACGCCTGAGTGCCCCGTAGCAGCTCGCAAAACGGACAGGACCGCGGACCAAGCACCAGCTACCCCTCACTCATCTCCGCCACGATCGTGTCCTTCGCAGGGGCAATCCGCTCCTCGACGAACGTATTCCACTCGTGGCACTGCGGACATTGCCAGAGCAGCTCGGTGCTGCGATACCGGCAGCGCACGCACACGTGCGGATCGAGATAGAACACCGCCTCGCGCGTGAGCTCGACGTAGCGTCGAACGAGTCCGGGATCGAGATCGAGCGCCGACAGCGTGTGCCACAGTTCCTGATGGATGACGAGTCCGTGCGGGTTGTGGGGCAGCGCATCGAGTAAGAGATCGAACGCCTGCCGATGGTGTCCTGCGGCAGCGTGATGGCGCGACAGTGCCAGACGCGCTCGCCAGTCCTGAGGGTCCCGCGTGATCACTCGTTGGCAGAGATCGTTGAAGCGCCGCGGTGCTGCCAGCGCGCGATACGCGCGCTCGAGACGCTCGAACGCGAGGTAGGCGCGATCGGGCACTGCCTGCACCAGCGTCTCCCATGCCTCGATCGCTGCAGCGAGGTTGCCCTGACGCTCGCGGACATCACCGAGATTGAGATACGCCGGTGCAATTCGGCTGTCGATGTCGATGACGTCCTGGAATGTCTTCGCTGCGCCTGATACGTCACCGGATGAGGCCTGCAGGCTACCCACCTCGTTGCGGAGGAATCCGAGGATCTGTTGATCCTCTTCATGGCGACGCGCGTCAATGGCGGCAATCTGCTCGCGCACGCGGGCTGCCTCCACCCATTGATGCTGGTCCTCGTACAGCTTCTGCAGGTTGACGAAGGCGTAGCGGTTCCGTCGATCGAGACGGACGACCTCCTGGAACGCCTCGAGCGCACGATCGACGAAGCCGCCATGACGGTAGTCGAGACCAAGACAGAGCAGCACGTAAGCGTGCTCGAGTGTGCGCAGATCGGTCCTTTGGAGAAGCGCCTGATGGACATTGATGGCGCGCCCGACCTGTCCCTTCTGCCGGTACAGGTTGCCGAGAATCATCTGAATCTCGAGCGCGTCGGTGTCGGTGCTGGTGGCCTGCGTGAGTTCGTCGATCGCCTGATCGATTTGGTTGTCGACCAGGAAGTTCAAGCCCAGCATGTAATGCGGCGTCTCGCGAAGCCGGCGCCGATCGATCCAGCGGCCGTCGCGCAGTTTGTAGCGCTCCCACGCCTTGCCAACGGCCAGACCGACAAGGAGCGCCACAAGGACGGCGAGAAGCGGCGCGTAGGCGTCCATGGCCCTGCCCTAAATCATCTGCGTGCGCCACAAGTCGTGCAGGTGGACGACACCCTGCACGACGTTCGCCGCATTGACGACGACGAGCGACGTGATCTTGCGCTGCTCGAGGACGTGCAGTGCCTGCGTGGCCAGCATGTCCGGCGCGATGGTCACTGGACGGCGCGTCATGACGTCTGCGGCGCGGCGGCTGAGAATGTTCGTGCCGTTCGACATGTGCCGACGCAGGTCGCCATCGGTGATGATGCCAACCAGATGCCTCGCGTCATCGACGACGCACGACATCCCGAGACCCTTGCTCGACATCTCGTAGATGATTTCCGGCATCACGGTGTCAACGCGAACGACCGGTGTCTGATCGCCCGCGTGCATCAATTGCTCGACGCGCATGAGCTTCTTGCCTAACTTGCCGCCCGGATGGAGGCTCGCGAAATCTTCCTGTTTGAAGCCCTTGGCGACCAGCAGTGTCATCGCGAGTGCGTCGCCGAGCGCGAGGGCGGCGGTGGTGCTCGCGGTAGGGACGAGATTCAGCGGGCAGGCCTCTTCCGATACGCGGCAGTCGAGCGTGACGTCAGCGGCTTTGCCGAGCGACGACTGGCAGTCGCCGGTGATAGCCACGAGCCGCGCGCCGAGTCGCTTGATCGCTTCGAGCAGCCGCAGCAATTCCTCGGTCTCTCCGCTGTACGACAACGCGAGAATCACGTCATCCGCCTGCAGGACGCCGAGATCACCGTGAATCGCTTCGGCGGGGTGAAGAAAGAACGCCGGTGTGCCGGTGCTCGCGAACGTGGCCGCGATCTTCTGGCAGATGATGCCCGACTTGCCGATGCCGGTGACGATGACGCGGCCGCGGCATTCGAGGAGCAACGCGACCGCGCGCTCGAACGTGCCGTCGAGACGATCGACGAGCGCGAGAATCGCCGCCGCCTCGGTTTGCAGGGCTTTT
>DATCXH010001050.1:0-3325 GCA_036565925.1 Vicinamibacterales bacterium | reverse complement strand
GCGAATCAGTGGCTGTTCCTGCGAGAGCTCAAGAACGCGAACCCCGACGTCACGATCTTCCCTGACTTCGACGACAACCTGCGTCAGGCTTTCCAACGCGAAACCGAGATGCTGTTCGAGAGCGTCATCCGCGAGGATCGCTCGGTGGTCGACCTGCTCGACTCGGACTACACGTTCGTCAACGAACGTCTCGCGCGGCACTACGGCATCCCTAATATCTACGGCCCTGATTTCCGTCGTGTGCCGGTGCCGAATGACGCCCGACGCGGCCTGCTTGGACACGGCAGCCTGCAACTGGTCACCTCGAATCCCAATCGCACGTCGCCGGTGATGCGCGGCAAGTGGATCCTGGAGAACCTGCTCGGCACCGCGGCGCCGACGCCACCGCCCGATGTGCCGCCGCTCGAAGAAAAACCGACGGCGACCGCCAAGTCGGTCCGCGAGCGCATCGAACAGCATCGCGCCAGCCCGACCTGCGCCGGTTGCCACAAAATCATGGACCCCATCGGACTGGCGATGGAGAACTTCGATGCCGTCGGCCGATGGCGCACGATCGACGAAGGTGTGACGATCGACGCGTCGGGACAGCTCGTCGACGGCACCGCGATCAACGGACCGTCGAGCCTGCGCAAGGCGATGCTCGATCGCCAGGATGTGTTCGTGGCCGCGATCACCGAAAAGCTGATGATGTACGGCGTCGGCCGCGAGACGAAGTACTCCGACATGCCGACGGTGCGCGCGGTGATGCGCGATGCCGCGAAGAACCGATATCGCTTCTCGGATCTGATCCTCGGCGTGGTGAAGAGCGCGCCGTTTCAAATGAAAGTGAAGAGCTAGTCCAGTGTCCGGCTGTAGCCGGACCGACAGATGTAGTGTCCGCCTTCAGGCGGACTGACAGCGGAGCGAGACATGTCCTTCATCACGAAGAAGCACCTTCCCCGCCGCACCTTCCTGCGAGGCATGGGCGTCACGCTCGCGCTGCCGCTGCTCGACTCGATGGTTCCGGCGGGCACACCGTTGGTCAGAACCGCGGCGCTGCCGAAGAGTCGCTTTTGCGGCATCTACATCCCGCATGGGGCGACGATGGACAAGTGGATGCCGGCGACGGAAGGCTCCGGCTTCGCCTTCACCGAGACGCTGAAGCCGCTCGAAAAGCTGCGCGAACGCCTGGTCGTCGTCAGCAACCTCGCGCATCCACTGGCCGGTGGCAAGGGGTCTGATGCGGGTGCCGACCACGCGCGATCCGCAGCCGTGTTCCTCAGCGGCGCGCATCCCGAGAAGGGCACGGTTCACGGCGGCAAAACCGTCGATCAGGTGCTCGCCGAGAAAATCGGACAGGACACGCCGTTGCCGTCGATCGAAGTCTGCCTCGAGGAAGTGGCGCTCAATTGCGGTGCCGGATACGGCTGTTCGTACTACAACACCATCTCGTGGAAGAACGACACGCTGCCGCTGCCGATGGAGAACAGTCCGCAGGTCGTCTTCGAGCGCCTGTTCGGCGATGGCACCAACGCGGCGCAGCGGCTGTCGCGCAAGCAGCAGGACAAGAGCATTCTCGATTCGGTGACCGACAAGGTCGCGCGGCTGCAGGGCGGGCTCGACACGGGCGACAAAGCGCGACTCGGCGAGTATCTCGACAACGTCCGCGAGATCGAGCGTCGCATCCAGAAGGCGACGGCGCAATCTGCGAACAACCCTGATGTGCCCGAGGCGCCGGTCGGGGTGCCCGAGGCGTTCGAGGATCACATCAAGTTGATGTACGACCTGCAGGTGCTCGCCTATCAGGCGGAGATCACCCGCATCTCGACGATGATGTACGCGCGCGACACGAGCGGCGCGGTGTATCCCGGCAGCGGCGTACGCGACGGCTTCCATACCGCCTCACATCACTCCAACGCCCGCGCGCGCATGGACACCTTCGCGCAGATCAATCGCTATCACGTACAGATGCTCGGCTACTTCCTCGAAAAGCTGAAGGCCACGCAGGATGGCGACGGCAACCTGCTCGATCACTCGGTGGTGCTCTACGGCAGCAGCATGAGCAACGGCAATCAGCACGATCACGATCCGCTGCCGATCCTCGTCGCCGGCGGCGCGTCAGGGCAGCTCAAGGGCGATCGTCATCTCGCGTTCCCGGCGCACACGCCGATGTCGAACCTGATGCTGTCGCTGCTCGACAAGCTCGGCGTTCATCAGGACAGTTTCGGCGACAGTACCGGCAAGCTGGAGATCTGACGGGGGTTGAAACGTCCGGCTAAAGCCGGACACTACACGTGCAGGTCATACGTGATCGTCCGGCTGAAGCCGGACACGACGTACGAAGGAGTTCCACATGACACGTGTGCTTGGCCTTGCAGCTCTCGTCCTGAGTCTTGCGACACCCGCCGCCGCCGACCTCACACTCAAGCAGACGATGAATGGGAAGGGCATGGGCGTGACTGGCGCATCCAGCGGAACGGCCTACATCAAGGGCAACAAGATGCGCTCCGAGATGCAGGTCGGCGACCGCACGCAGATCGCGATCTTCGATCTCGACGCACAGAAGATGTACAGCTTCGACTCGAAGAAAAAGGAAGCCGACGTGTGGGACATGGCGACCTTTTCAGCGGAGCTGGCGAAGACAGTCGATACGTCGGCCATGAAGGCGTCGCTGACACCGAACGGTCAGACGAAGCAGATCAACGGACAGACCGCAACTGGCTACGATCTCGAGATCTCGATGCCGTCAGCGATCGGCGGCAACCCGGACATGGTGATGACGGTGACCATGACTGGCACGACGTGGATTGTGAAGGACGCGCCGGGCACTGCCGACTACGTCAACTTCTACAAGGCCGCGGCCGAAAAAGGGTGGATCTTCGGCGATCCACGTGCGGCCAAGAGCTCGCCAGGGCAGGCACGCGCGACCGTCGAGATGTACAAGCAGTTCGCTGACGCCGGCGGCATCGCCTACGAGACCGACATGCAGATGAAGGTCAGCTCGACCGGAGGCGGCGCCGCCAACCCGCTCGGCGGCCTGCTCGCGCGCATGGGCAACATGTCCATGGCGACAACGATTCAGAGTATCGAGACCGGCGCGCTTGGCGATGATCTGTTCGCGCCGCCGGCAGGCTACAAACTCAATCAGAAGAAATAGTCGAGTACAACAAACTGCGGCGCGCGACGGAGTATGCTGGCTGCGGTGTCATGAGAGACCGCATCCGAGTGACGCTGTCCGTCACGTGCGTCGCGGTGGTGATCGTTGCCGCGGCGGCCGTCGTCCACGCGCAGCTCTGGCGCGGCGGCTACGGCTTCTACGGCGTCCCGAAGCATCCGACATCCACCA
>DATCXH010001002.1:0-3632 GCA_036565925.1 Vicinamibacterales bacterium | reverse complement strand
CGTTGCGGTGTGCGCAGCACTCGCCGAGTGGAAGCGTACGCACTACGATCCCGAAGCGCTGTTGCAGGTCGCGATGAACGTCGAGGCGCGAGCGATCAACGTGCCGACGGGATTGCAGGACTATCGTCCGGCACTCTATGGAGGCATTGCGGCCATCGAGCTCGATGCCGACGGCGTCAAACGCGTGCCGCTCAACGTCGATCTCAATGAGCTCCAGCAGCACATCGTCCTCTGCTACACCGGCGAGCCGCGCAACTCGGGCACGAACAACTGGGAGATCACCAAGCGTCACATCGACGGCGATCGGTTCATCTTCGACTGCTTCGAACGCATTCGCGATACCGCTGTCGACATGCGCGAGGCGCTCGAACGTGGCGATTGGGACGCGGTCGGACGTGCGATCGGACGCGAGTGGGAGAACCGGAAACAACTTGCGCCGGGCGTCACCACTCCCGCAATCGAGGGCCTGATCGCCAGGGCAACTGCGGCGGGTGCGACGGCAGCGAAGGTGTGCGGCGCGGGGGGGGGTGGCTGCATGTTCTGCTACGGACCCGCGTCAAAGCGCGCCGACATTGCCGCGGCGCTCGCGGGCGGAGGCGCGCGGCTGCTCGACTACACGTTCGAGCGCCACGGGCTGGCGCGTGGATAACAAATCGATCGCGCAGGTGCTGGCGCAAATCGCCGACCTGCTCGAGATCAAGGGCGACAACGCGTTCAAGATTCGGGCGTATCGCTCGGCGGCCGACGTCATCGCCACCTGGCCCGACGCGGTCGCCCGCATGGACGCGCAGCAACTGCGCTCGATCCCCGGCGTCGGCAAGGATCTCGCTGCCAAGATCCGCGAACTGGCCGAAACAGGCGCCTCTCCGTATCATCAGGAACTCCTCGCCGAGTTTCCACCAACGATCCTCGACCTGCTCCGTCTTCAGGGCGTCGGGCCCAAGACCGTGGCCATGCTCTATTCAACGCTGAACATCTCGACGCTCGATGCTCTTGCGGCTGCAGCCAAAGCCGGCCGTCTTCGCTCGATCAAAGGCATGGGGGCGAAGAAGGAAGCGCAGATCCTCAAAGCAATCGAGGAACGGGCGAAAGATCAAGGCCGGCACCTGCTGACGGAAACTGCGGCGACGGCCGCCGACCTCGTGTCGTATCTGCAAAGTCACGCGCCCGATGTCGAGTTCATCCCCGTGGGCAGTCTGCGACGTGGCTGCGAGACTTGCGGCGACATCGACATCGTCGCCGTCGGCGGCGACGAGACATTGATGGAGGTCTTCGTCGCGCACCCGAAGGTCGAACAGGTGCTCGGTCAGGGCACGACGAAGTCCAGCGTCAAGCTCGCCGGCAGCTACCAGGCGGATCTTCGTCTGGTGCCACGCGAGAGCCGCGGCGCAGCGATGCAGTACTTCACCGGCTCCAAGGCGCACAACATCGTCGTCCGCGACCGCGCGATTCAGCGTGGATTCAAGTTGAACGAGTACGGCCTGTTCAAGACCGACAACGACGAGAAAGTCGCCGGCGAGACCGAGGAAGGCATCTATCAGGCGCTCGGCATGGCTTGGGTCGAACCGGAACTGCGCGAGCATCGCGGCGAGATTGAAGCCGCAGTTGCCGGTTCCCTCCCCACGCTCGTCAGTGTCGGCGACCTCCGCGGCGACTTGCACATGCACACCACGGCGACGGACGGAAAGGACGATCTCGAGTCCATGGCCGCCGCGGCACATCGCCTCGGCCATCAGTACATCGCCATCACCGATCACAGCCAGGCACTGGCGATGGCCAATGGTCTCGATGAAACGCGCGCGCTCGAGCACGCGGCCCGAGTCCGCGCGCTCAACGGACGCTTCGAGGGCCTGACACTGCTCGCCGGCATCGAGTGCGACATCCTCTCGGACGGCCGCCTCGATCTTGCCGACGACTGCCTCGCACAGCTCGACATCGTCGTCGCATCCGTGCATTCGAACTTCTCGCAGGATTCCCAGCAGATGACCGACCGTATCCTGCGTGCACTGGAATGCCCGTGGGTCGATGTGCTGGGTCATCCGACGGGACGCCGGCTGCTCAAGCGCGAGCCGGCACAAATGGACATGACCGCCATCGTCGCCGCCGCCAAAGAGCGCGGCGTGGCGATGGAGATCAACTGCCAGCCGGAGCGTCTCGATCTCAGCGACACGCATGCGCGGCTTGCCCGCGACCGCGAGGTGTCGTTGATCATTTCGACGGACGCGCATTCAGTGGCCGCACTCGATCGTCTGCGCTGGGGCGTCCAGACGGCGCGCCGGGCGTGGGTTCGTCCCGAGGACGTCCTCAATACGCGCGGCATCGACGAGTTCCGCAAGCGCCTGCGGCGTCATCGGAAGAAGCGCTGACGTGGCCAAGGCTGACGGGTTCGTCTCGCTGAAATCACTCAAACAAGGGCCACCCGACGCCGCGGCCGCGCTCGCCGAGATCCGCCGCATCTACTTCAAGACGACGCGGGACACGATCGATCATGATTTCGCGCATGCGATCGAGCTGCTCAAAGGGCTGCCAAACGAAGACGAGCGCGAGAAGGCGACCGTCTATATGCAGGGGCTCGCTGAGATGCAACGGAACTGGGCGAGGAAGAAGTCCGGAGGCGGAAAGGCCCGAAAGAGAAAGAAGCACGTCGACCGCAAATGAAGAGCGCCGAAGAGGATCTCGAAGCAGGGCATCGAGCTCGAACAGATCTTGCGCGGTGAGGTCTTTCCGATCTGTCGTTGGAACCTGCTCAGCATCGCTGGCGAATGGGCTGGTTTTGATCATCAACGGCTCGAACAGGCGATCATGCGACGCCTCCGCAGGCGTTGGCGGGTTGGCTTTGGGCACCATCTCGTCGCGCACTCTGCCGAATGGAAACGTACTCGCGAAGCCATAGAGAAGATCCGACATGCTGCGCATTGACATCGACGACCTGTCCAGGCCGCAGGTGCTCGCGCTTCTTGAGGAACACCTGCGGAATATGTACGACATCACGCCTCCGGAGTTCGTCTTCGCCTTTGATGCGAGCGAACTCAGAGCCCCTGACGTGACCTTCTGGACGGCATGGGATGAGGACGTCCTTCTCGGCTGCGCGGCACTCAAGGAGCTTTCTCCGACAGAGGGAGAGATCAAATCGATGCGCACGCCTGCGGGTCGGCGCAGGACTGGTGCGGGTCGAGCGCTCTTGAACCACCTCGTCGAGGTCGCCCGTTCACGCGGCTATCGGGTTCTTTATCTAGAAACCGGGAACCAGCCGGCATTCGTGCCAGCTCAGACGTTGTATGCAAGCGTAGGCTTCACACGCTGTGGGCCATTCGCGTCATACCGCGAGAACGGTAACAGCGTCTTCATGTCGCTGTCCCTCGCACACGACGACGACTAACGAACTCAAAGCGTTCGCGACTACGCGAGAAGGCACAGAGCATCGGTCTGAAGGTGAGGTCGAGATGAGCGATGGTGCGGACATATCGCATCGTAACTTTGTGTTTTCGACCGCCCAGGATGAGATACACGCAGCGATCGTGACGCGCGATGACGACGATGCCTCAGCGAGCGAGATCGTTGCTGTGCCGGTCCCCAGTGCGTCGCGCGAGGGCGGTGGCAGGGAGTCGCGACGCGGCTCGCGATGCCACTCG
>DATCXH010001043.1:0-3905 GCA_036565925.1 Vicinamibacterales bacterium | reverse complement strand
CCACGTGCCCTCCGGGCCCCAGAAGAGCTCTTCGGGCTCCCACACATCGGAGCGCCCACCACCGAAACCGAACGTCTTGAATCCCATCGACTCGAGCGCGACGTTGCCGGTCAGAACCATCAGATCAGCCCATGAGATTTTGCGCCCGTACTTCTGTTTGATCGGCCACAGCAATCGGCGCGCCTTATCGAGGTTGGCGTTGTCGGGCCAACTACCGAGAGGTGCAAAGCGCAGCATGCCCGAGCCAGCGCCACCGCGGCCGTCGTGGATGCGGTACGTGCCGGCGCTGTGCCACGCCATGCGGATGAAGAGCGGGCCATAGTGACCGAAGTCGGCCGGCCACCAGTCCTGCGAGTTCGTCATCACCGCCGCGATGTCTTTCTTGACCGCCGCGAGATCGAGCGACTTGAACTCTTCAGCGTAGTTGAACGACTCACCCATCGGATTGCCGGCGGGGTGGTTCGTGTGAAGGGCGTTCAGGTTCAACTGATTCGGCCACCAATCGCGGTTCGATCTGCCGCTGATGGTTTTGGTCGAAAACGGGCACTGACTTTCACTACTCATCGCGTTGACCTCTATCGATTTGATTAGGGAGTGCAGTCCGGTTACTTCTTCCGGGGAATCTTCTGTGACTTGCTCTGACGGGAACGCGGCTGCGTGCTCGTTCTGGCTCGCCGTGCCGATTGAGCCACGCAATCAGGACAGCGCCCCCAATAGGCGACCTCGGCTTCATCGATCTCGTAGCCGTTGTCGTCGGCCGCCGTGAGACACGGCGCGTCTCCAATCGCGCAGTCTACATCCACCACACGGCCGCAGACGCGACAGATCAGATGGTGGTGATTGTCACCGACGCGATCCTCGAACCGAGCCGGAGAACCTGCGGGCTGAATACGACGGATGAGTCCGCCGGCAACCAGCGCACCGAGCGCGTCATACACAGCCTGCAGTGAGATGGCGCCGATCTCTGACCTCACCGCCTCAGCCACCGCATCGGCAGTGATGTGAGGCTCACCTGAGACCGCGCGCAACACCGCCAATCGCTGCGCCGTGACCTGAATTCCGCGTTGTCGCAGCAGGTCGGCTGAGTCTTTCGCCACCTCCGCGATGTTAGATCACATTCTGGAGTGATTCAATTAATTGAAGGCTCGGCTACATCGGCACGCCTGGCGAGCTCGATTTCGGTGGCCGTTTGTTGGATTGTAGAATCTCGACCACTCACCTATGCGATCGCAGGATCCCGCCAAGTGGTTCAATGACCTCAGCGTCCACGTCGATGATCGGGAGTTGCTTGCCGAGGCACAGGTGCTCGAATCGACTCTACTTCGAGGGGGATCGCGCATCGGTCACGCGGCGTGGATCATCGTCGTGTCCATCGTCGCGGGAGCCTTCGGTGGCTTCACGTTCAGTGAGGAGATTCGCTCGTCGTGGGTGATTTTTGCTGCGTACTTGGTCGGCGGCGCGCTGGTGCTGCGGCTGCTCAATCCGCTCAGTGAGCGACTCGTCGGCCCGAATGTCGCATGGAACGTGTTCTTCTCATTCTTCTGGTCATTTCTTCTCGCGACGGTGGCTGTACTGGGGAGCCGGATTGACACCGTGTGGCTCTACTACACAGTGGTCGTTGGCGGCGGTCTGTTTATTGGACTGATGTACAGTTCCGTCAGCCCGACATCCGCCTTTATCGCCAAAGAGGACGCATGGCTCATCGCCGCGCTCCCGCTCGGCGCGATCAGCACGTGGTCTGCGAGCGGAGTCCAACGAGCGTTCGACGCCAGTAGCAATCCTCCCTGGTCGGAGGCGTTCACCGGCACGATGGCGGCGTCGGTGTTCATTGTGCCGATCTCGATCGTGACGGCAATGATCTCGACCCGGTCGAACGCTCTTGCCAAGATGGCGACTCTGTATCTTCACAACGAGAACTTCACCGAGAAGGCTCTCGAATACCTCGACGAGGCCATCGCCCTCTCCCCCCGCTCTGCGGATCTTTATAACCTGCGAGGCATTGCGCATTCGAAGTTGGGCAATGCAGATCGTGCCGACGCCGACTTCCGGAAAGTGACCGAGCTCATGCCCCGCGCCGCGGAAGCGCACATGAACCGCGGTGTCGATTTCATCCGACAGGGGAACTTCGATCGTGCCATCGAAGCACTGACATACGCGACGACCGTCAACCCGAAACTCGCGACGGCCTTCAGCAATCTCGGCACGGCGTATCAGAAGAAAGGCGATCTCGATTCTGCGATCGCGAGCTACAGCCGCGCCATCGAGCTCAGAGCCAAATACCCAATCGCGTTCTCGAATCGCGCCTATTCGTACCATCTCAAAGGCGAGCACGATCTCGCCATTGCCGATGCCACTCACGCCCTCGAGCTCGACCCGCGCCTGCCGATGGCACACGCCAATCTCGGACACGCGCTTGCCGGCAAGGGCGACGCGGTGATGGCCGCACGCACCTATCGGCGCGCACTCGCGATGGTCCCGGATCGCGAAGTCGCGGAGGAGGTGTTGAAAGCGCTGGAGACACTCGGCATCCATGTCGACGATGAAGACGAGGATCAAGACGAGCGATGAGGCTCGTGCTCGTCATCATCGAGGGGCAGCTGTATCTCGTCGGCATCGTCGCTATCTTCATCGCCGAAATCGCGTTTTTGTTGTGGGGGCTCTGGTCTCGCAGGCCGATCGTCGGCCTCGTTGCCGTCTTTGTCTTACTGCCCCTGATCCGTACGACAGTCAGTGCGATCCGGGCCTGTTTCATCACGATTCGCGCACCGGAAGGGGTCTGGCTCGCGCGTTCGGAGGGCCGTGCACTTCACGAATTCGTTGAAGACATCCGGCGTGCGGTCGGCGCACCGCCGGTCGACGTCATCACGCTGACTGGCGAGTTCAGTGCCAAGGCCGCGATCGACGCGCCGGGGTGGCGGCTCCGTCGGCGCCGAACGCTGGTACTCGGGTTCCCAGTGCTGGTGACGTTGTCGCTGCCAGAATTGCGCGCCGTGATCGCCCACGAGCTCGCGCACTTTTCTGACGCGTACGACGGCTTCGCGGCATGGGTCTACCGGACACGAGCGGGCTGGGTCGCGCTTCGGACGATACTCGACCGCAGACTTGCTACTCCCGTGTATGTGTATTGGCTTCTCCGCTGGTACGTGCCACGGCTGGACGCGTCAGCGGCGGCAGTCTCCCGGCGCCACGAGCTGGTGGCCGATTCTGTGGCTGCGAAGGTCGCCGGCAGTCGTGCGGCCGCCGACGCGCTCGTGGTGTTCGAGTGCGGAGCGCGGTTCGCGCATCACACGCACTGGCCGGCCATTGAGGTGAGCTACGAGAGAGAGGCTGAGCCTCCCCGTCCGTACTCGGAGATGCTGACCTGGAACGCGCGCCACGCGTCAACTGAATTGCCCGAGTCGGTCGTTGCCGATGACAGCGATCCCGGCGATACGCATCCTTCGATTCGCGAGCGCCTTGCTCGATTCGACGAGCCCTTGCGGATGCCGCCGCCGATCGCGAGATCGGCGGGCCACGAACTGCTCGGTCCGGAGCTCGAGACGCTGGCCGGGCGTCTCGACGAAGAATGGATAGCGCGACACGGGGAAGCGTGGCGCAAGCATCGTGCGGAATATCTCGAGCGGACCACCACGCTCGAACGCCTGGCAACCATCGAAGTGCCTAGCGCCAGCGAACTGTTTGAACGCGCCGAGCTCGTCGAAACGCTCCACGGTTCAGACCAGGCGTTGCCGATCTATCAGTCCGCCGCGGAACAGGGCCACGCCGCAGCGTGTCTGGCGGCCGGTCGCCTGCTTCTCGATCGAATGGACGCCGCCGGCGTGGCACTCGTCGAAGCCGCAATGGATCGCGACGAGCGGCTCGTGCCAGAAGCCTGTCACAGGCTTGCCGCGTACTACACAGAAACG
>DATCXH010001263.1:0-5388 GCA_036565925.1 Vicinamibacterales bacterium | reverse complement strand
GAACCCACACAATCCCGGCGTGTAGGTACGGAGAAACTCGACGCACGCCGCTGATCCGCGCTGCGCGTGTGTGAAGCCGGCAAGGATGGCCGTCGCGACCGGAAACGGCGTCAGGATCCCGCTCAGGCTCGGTCCCAATCGCTCCGCCGCTGCCGTCAATGAAAATACCAGCACACCCGCCGAGGTCATTCGCAGCGGCAGGTCCCATCTTGGCGCAGCGTTCGCCAACGAGACGGGGCCGTGTGAAGGTAAGAACGCCCGCGCAACCAACAGCGCCGCCACCGCGATCACAAACGCGCCGATGGGCCCGACATGGACGCGGTACATCAGCACCGTGACGATCGCGAACGACGACCATCCGATCAGCAGACACAGCGACCAGTGCAGCCGCGTCGACGTATGGGCGTAGGCGAGACAGAACGCGGCGACGCCGACTAGCCCGAGCAGCGATCCTCGCGCGGCATCGGCGGCAAACAGCGCTCCTTGTTGAATGGCGTAGAACAGCAGCGTCGGTCCGGCGACTGCGGGTAACGCCGTCACGAACGCGCCGACGCGATAGCCCCATCGACGGGACGCAAGCGTGACGCCGGCGATCAGAAGTGGGACGAGAACGAGCCGCAGGACGAGGAGCACGTCAGAGCAGCGCCTGCGCCTCGTCCCACATTTCTTTCACCATCTGGCCGGCGGGAATCGTCTTGCCCATCGCCGCCGACTGCCCCGCCCAGACCTGCATGCGGTGGTGGTCGTTGGCCTTCGCGCCCGCCTCTTTCATCGCCTGCGTCAAGCCGCGCTGCACTGGATACGGCCCGGGTGCGGGTGCATCGGGTGCGGCCGCGGCCGTCACGTAGTCAGTGGCAATCGCCCGTGCCAGACGACCGGTCAGTGCGCGCGTCATCATCGTCTGTTCGGGCTCGAGATCCGCCAGCGCGTTGGCCCAGGCAGGATGCGTCTGCGCCTCAGGGCAGCGCAGAAACGCCGTGCCGATCGACACCGCGCTCGCACCGAGCGCGAGTGCCGCCGCGACGCCGCGTCCATCACCGATTCCGCCCGCGGCAATCACCGGCACGTCGAGGTGATCGACAAGGCGCGGCACCAGTGCGATGAGCCCGACGAGTTGACGCTCGGCGTCGGCGTGATCGAACGCGCCACGGTGACCACCGGCTTCGAGCCCCTGCGCGACGATCGCATCGGCACCCGCCGCCTGGGCGCGACGCGCATCGGCCAACGTGTTGGCCGTTGCCCACCATGCGATGCCGCGCTCCTTCAGACGCGCGACGAACGCTGGTGGATACAGCCCCATGATCGACGACACCACTCGAGGCACCGCGTCGAGAATCGCCTTGCACTGCGCGTCGAAATCTGGCAGTTTCACGTCGCCTGCCTCAGGCGCGACCGGCGGTCCCCACGACGCCATGAAGGCACGCACACGCGCTTCCGCCTCCGCGTCGCGACGAGGCGGCGGATCCGGAATCCAGTTGTTGATCTGCAGCGGACCCCGTGACTGCGCGGTGAACGCGTTCACCCACTCCTTAATGCCCGCGGGTGTCGTGATCAGCGCGCCAAGCGCGCCCATGCCTCCGGCATTGGCGACCGCGACGGAGAGGCTGACTGGACACGCGCCCGCCATCGGCGCAAGCAGGATGGGACGCTCGAGGCCGTAGAGATCGCAGAAGGCCCTGGCGCGGTCACGTGAACGATGGCTCACTTCTTCTTCAACGCTCCAGCAGGTTTCTTCTTCGCGCCGGTGTGCTTCCACGCCAGCGTCATTGCCTCGCCCAACGTCTCTTCATCCACCGCATCGAGGCGAACACGCGTGCACCCCGATCGCCCCCACGCGCCCGCCTCGGGCGAAAACGCATGGGGATTCGCGCGCATGAACGTCGTCTGCTCCTCGGGCGTCAGCTTGACCATGCCGGTCTTCATGTCGGCGTGAAGCGTGGCAAAGATGCGGCCGTTGGCCCGGAAATCCGGATGGCCCATGTGCTCTTTCTCGATCGCCCCGCTGAGCCCGAGCGCGATGCGCCGAAAGTCGTTCGCCTTCATCCTTGTACGTAGTGTCCGGCGTTAGCCGGACGTGTAGTGTCCGCCGTTAGGCGGACCGTCTCGTCAACACGATCGGCCGATCGCGCGTGATCACGATCGTATGCTCGTGATGGGCCGCCCAGCTGCCATCAGTCGTCCGCGTGGTCCAGCCGTCACGGTCCTGACGGATGCGCGGCGAGCCGGCGCTGATAATCGGCTCGATCGTCAACACCAACCCGTCGGTGAGGACGTCACGCTGCCACGGGTCGAATTGATTCGGCACCGATGGCGGCTCGTGAATCGTGCGGCCGACACCATGTCCAGTAAGGCCGTCGACGACGGTAAAACCGCGCGCCCGCACCGTGGACTCGACCGCACGGCTGATCGCGTTGACCTTGGTACCCGCACGTGCGACTGTGAGCGCTGCGTCAAACGCATCGCGCGCGCACGCCGCGAGACGCGTTGCCACATCCGACCCCGGTCCGACAATCACCGAACGCGCGGCATCAGCGATGTAGCCGTCCTTCTCCACCGTGACATCGAGCTTGACCAGATCGCCCGCCGCAAGACGACGCGGACCGGGGATGCCGTGAACGACTTCGTCGTTCACGCTGATGAGCACCGTGCCAGGGAATCCGTACACGATGGCCGGTGCGGAGCGCGCGCCATGGTCGGCGAACATGCGCGCTGCCACCGCGTCGAGATCAGCAGTGCTGACGCCGGGGCGAACGCTCGCCTCCAGCGCATCGAGCGTCAGCTGCGCGACGCGGCCCGCGCGGCGCAGTCCTTTCCAGTCGTCAGCGGATTCGATCGACATTGCAGGTGTAGCGTCCGCCTTTATGCGGACTATTGGTAATACTCCGGCGCCTTCTTCAACTTTGCATGCGCGTTGAAGTCGTGCTGGATCCACAACTGTGATTTGGTGCGGGTGAGGAACTCCTCGACCGACTTGCGCGCCGCACGCGTCTGCTCTTCATTGAACTCGAACGTCGGCAGCCGGTTCATGGTCCGTTCCTGCGGATAGTGATAGAGATCGCCGGACAGCACGACCGCGCCGGTCTTCGCCAGCTTGACGTACAGCACCTGATGCCCGGCGGTGTGCCCTGGCGCGCTCTTGAGGATGACGGTGCCGTCGCCGAACACATCGTGCTCGTCGGCCGAGACGATGACCGTCTTGCTGGTCTTGAGCGCGCTGTAGGTCATCGGCGTGACGGTGCCTGCCAGTTTCTCCCCGAACATGGCATCACGTTCATTCTGGCGCACGAGCCACGTCGCGCGCGCGAAGGCGTTGGCGTTGGCGGTGTGGTCCCAATGATGGTGCGACAGCGCGAGATGCGTGACTTGCGCCGGCGAGTAGCCGCTCGCACTGAGCTGCGCTTTGAGCGGCGTACGGATGGTGACTTGGCGCCCTTGACCGTCAGGAAGCACGAGCTTGTGCACCACCGGACTACCGGTCGGTTTCCAGTTCTCGTCAGGAACCGCGCCGGTATCCCAGAGCAACACGCCTTTGGGATGCACGATCAGATACGCCGCCACCGACAACTGCGTCGTTCCGACGTCTTCCTTCGTCAGCCGATAGCGAGTGGGATCGGATTCGAGGACACCTCCGTCGAAGACGTACAGCTTGATTGGTGTTTGGGCGCGGACGTTTGTCCGGCTGAAGCCGGACACTACACCAATCACAATCGCGGCGAGCACGACCCACGTCTTCGCGTGCTTCATCATTCACCTTCCTCGTAGGCGCCGCGGTACTCGGGCGGCAGCAACGCGGCAATGGCGCGACCGATCTGGTCCACAGTGGCCTGACGGTCGCCGGCACAGCGCTCACGAATCTCCTGCACGGCGATCGGCGCACCGACCCGCACCTCGACGCGCACCGGGTGCAAGGCATCGTCATCAATTGGATAGAGCGCTTCGGTACCGACGATGCCAACGGGCAGAACAACAGTCTCGGGAACTTCGAGATAGCGTGTGACGCCGGCAAGCATCTGCTGCATGCCACGAGTGCGGCTACGCGTGCCCTCACCAAACACCAGCAGCACATCGCCCAGACGCAACCGCTCGTGTGCAATCTCGATCGAGCGTCGGGCCGCCCGCGCCACCTCACGCGGATCCATGACGGCGTCCTCGGAGGAGACGCCGCTGCTTTGCGGCACCTTGATCGTGCCGAAACACAGGCTCGAGAACCGTCGCTTCAAGCTGGAGTACACCTTGGGTCCGGCAATGACCGTCAGCCGATCGCACACCTGGTCGGCGCCGGAGCGATGGAACATCACTTCGACGAGGTTCGCGTCCGCGTACGACAGGTGATTGGCCACGATGACCACCGGTCCGCCGCCCAGCGCCTCGAGATGCTCGCGACCGTGCAGTGACGAGTCAG
This sequence comes from Vicinamibacterales bacterium, assembly GCA_036565925.1. Lineage (GTDB taxonomy): Bacteria > Acidobacteriota > Vicinamibacteria > Vicinamibacterales > UBA2999 > Gp6-AA40. The sequence goes on along the minus strand of DATCXH010001263.1, from coordinate 986 downwards.
GGAGCAGGATGCGATCGGCGAGCACCTGATGGATGCGGCGCGCCAACGGATCGCGGGCGTAATAACTCCAGTCGGCGCCGGCCGTAGACAGTGCGCGGCTCAAGCGAATCAACGCCCGTGGTCCGGCCGCGTCGAGTTCGCGCTTCAGGCATTCGGAGATCTCGTCGATCGTCTCCCAGCCGGAGAGGAACGTCGTGATTGCCGAGATCAGCGCCTCACGGCTGACAACTTGCGGAGCAGACGAAGGCGATTGCGGCTGTAGGTTCACTGCTGTACAAACCCCCGTCCAGTCGGAAATCGTTTCTCACCGGCTTCGAGCGCCACAGCCAGCGTGTTCTCGGGCGGCGGCAGCGGGCACGTCGTGTACTGCGAATAGGCACATGGCGGGTTCCGGGCCACGTTGAAGTCGATTACGGTCCACTCACTATTGTGAACGACCGGGGCCCCGATCATGCGAAACCCATATGTGGTACTGGCGTTGGTCGCATCCTTGAACAAAATGAAGAATTCCGGGCTGTCGGGAAAATGGAACGCGGTGAGTTGCTGCTCCTGGCCGTCGATCCGGAATGTCAAACGTCCGACGGCAGGAAACTCCACTCTTCCACCGCGAACGTCGTCGATCTGCATGGTCTTCGGCTCCGCGAACGCGTCGAAGCGTGCCGACACCCGCCAGCGTTGATCGACCGGATAGGTCTGGACCTTCGGAAAGTTCTCGAGCAGCGGATGCGCGTTATCCGATGCGCTGACGAACAGACGGCCGTCAGGCATTGGGATCACCGATAGACGCAGAGTACCGAGCGACATCGCATACGGCACCTCCGAGGAAACGGCGATCGCGTTTCCGTCGTCTCCCAACAACTGGACACCGGGCGCCGGCGAGACGGTCAGCTTCTCACCCGTCCGTCGAAAGCTCCCGGCTCTGGCCGGCACGCTCGCCGGCAGCACGATTGGCAGCGCCCGATCCGAGCCGAATGCTGTCTCACCTT
>DATCXH010001037.1:0-7109 GCA_036565925.1 Vicinamibacterales bacterium | reverse complement strand
AGGATCGATCCTGACCGTCACCAGCGTGCAGGGCGATCAGGCGATCGTCGAAGTGCATGACTCCGGTGCTGGCATCAACGAGGAGGCCTCGCGTACGCTGTTTGAGCCGACGATCACGTTCAAGAAGCACGGCATGGGACTGGGCCTGTCGATCGCCAGGAAGAATGCCCTGGTGCTGGGCGGCGATATCACGCTGGTCAAAGGCGAGCTGGGCGGCGCCGGATTCAGAGTGACACTGCCCTCGGCGCAGGACTCTCCATCGGCGCGACGCGTCGCGCTCGAACCCGATCCCACTCACGCATGAAACGCAAACACCGCATCGTCATCGTGGACGACGAGCCGAATATCGGGTCGTCGCTGCGTCTGATTCTCGAGGGCGAAGGATATGGCGTGACTGTCTGCAGCTCGGTCGCCGAATTCCAGCCACATCGCGTGCCGGGGCGCGCCGATCTGTACCTGCTCGATGTGCGCCTTCCCGACGGCAACGGCATCGACGTGCTGCGCTCGCTGAAGCAGAGCGACGATCCAACACCAGTCGTGATGATCTCCGGGCACGCGACGATCCGCGATGCGGTCGAAGCGACACGCAGCGGTGCCTTCGACTTTCTCGAGAAGCCGCTCGCCCGCGATCGAGTACTGCTGGTGATCAAGAACGCGCTCGAGCGATCGGATCTGCAGCGCGAGAACCAGCGCTATCGGGAGATGGTCGGCGATGCACCGAAGATGATCGGACGCAGTGACGCATTCCGCCACGTCCTCGGTCAAGCGACGCAGGTGGCGCGCTCCGACGCCGGCGTCCTCCTCACTGGAGAGTCGGGAACGGGTAAGGAGTTGCTGGCTGCGCACATCCATCGCGAGAGCCCGTTCGCCACGCGCGCCTTCGTCAAAGTCAACTGCGCCGCGATTCCGACCGAGTTGATCGAGAGCGAGCTGTTCGGCCACGAGCGCGGAGCGTTCACCGGGGCCACTGGCATGCGGCGCGGCAAGTTCGAGCTGGCCGATGGCGGCACGATCTTCCTCGACGAAGTCGGCGATCTGCACGAAGCCTCGCAGGCCAAGCTGCTGCGCGTGCTGCAGGACGGCGAGGTGCAGCGGATCGGCAGCGAGCAGTCGATCCGCGTGTCGGTTAGGGTGATCTCGGCCACCAACCGCATCCTCGAAGATCGGATCGCCGGCGGGAAGTTCCGCGAGGATTTGTATTACCGCCTCAGCGTCGTGCCCATTCGGGTGCCAGCGCTACGCGAACGTCTGCAGGATGTGCGCGATCTGGCCGCCTACTTCCTGAGCGAGTTCTGCACGCGCAACAACTTCAGACGAAAGGCGATCGACGAAGAGGTCCTGCACGTGCTCGAGCGCTACCACTGGCCGGGCAACATCCGCGAACTGCGTAACACGGTGGAGCGCATGGCGATCCTCAGCCCCGAAGATCGCATCACGATGGACTCGGTGCCACTCGAAATTCGCACGCCGCCCACGACTCGGAGCTCCGGCCTGCACGAAGTGCGCGACTCCGCCGAGCGCGATCGGATTCGTCAGGCGCTGGAGCAGACGGAATGGAACGTCGCCGGCGCGGCGCGCGTCCTTGGCATCGAGCGTACGAATCTGCATAAGAGGATGAAGGCTCTCGGGTTGAACAGGGACGGTGCCTGACATTGCTGATTGAGGATCTTTGATGCTTGATTCCTTGTTGAATTGCGATTGTTGATTGGCGATTTCATGGGTGACGGTGGGCGCCGGGGCGATTCGCGCGCGCCTGACGCTCACGCTCTCGCTTCTGTCTGGCGCGAGCCGTCTCGCGCGACCTCACAAGAATTCGAGTGAGCTCGTCGGCCTCTTTCCAAAGCGGCTTCGTGTGAGTGCCGGCGCATATCTTGGCCTCCTCGAGGATCTCGAGCCACAAGGCGGACTCATCAACCTCCTCGACAGCACCACTGAGTTTGTTGATGAAGTCGGCGCGAGACTTGGCGCGACAAACGGCCCGATAATGCGCCGCTGTAGACGTGGCGCCATCGGCTAGCTGCGAGGCGATCTCGTCGTTGATGTGGTCCTTCGGAATCGCCTTCGCGAACCGGATGACATCAACCGCGAATTTCTTGGTTCGAGCTTTGAGCTCCTCTGGTGTCATGTCGCCCATAGAGCACGCGACATGCCACTGCTGGCTCACACTGAAATCTTCGAAGAGCCCGCCGAATCAAGAATCGACAATTCAAAAATCGACAACTAACCAAAGATCAACGATCGCAAAATCCGCAATGTCCGTCTCGGTCACGCCGGAAACGGAGCAATTCCAACCACCAGCACAAGCCGCTCGGTGCCGGCGTTGGTGACGCCATGCGTGACGCCGGCAGGTGCCCAGACGACCATGCCCTGGCCGGCGCGTCTCTTCTCGTCGCCGACGACGAATTCGCCGGTGCCCTCGGCGACGAAGTAGAACTTGTCCTGATCGGCGTGCGTGTGGACGTGCTGCGACTGCCCCGGCTCGAGGCAGTTGAGCCCGAGCATCAAGCGTCCGCTCTGAAACAACGTCGCTTTGAATTGCTTGTCGGGATTCGATCCGACGCGCTCGCGGTAATCAACGAAGGTCGACATGGTGATTCGAGGGTCTAAACAGGCGGGTCTAAAGACCCGCCTCTACGTGATTGACGCGAATCGCGTAGTCGATCCAGCAGCCGAGCGAGTCGTCAGACCCATCGAGCCCGAGAATGATCGGCAGGTTCAGCGGCGCGGTCGGCGGCGCGAACTTGGGATCGAGAATCCGCGCGATCTGATCCCGCACGTCCTGCAGGTGCAGCCGCGTCGTACGGTCGGCGGCCTTGGCGATGGCGGCGCGCACTGACGTGTCGAGCGTTCGCAGCTCACCACGTGCCAGCGGACGCGATTCGCCACTGATGCGGCTGTTGATCTTGTCGCTCATCGCGTCGAGATACGCGCGCTGCAGGTTACGCCGATACGGATCGATCTGCACCGAAGCCGTATCGACCTCCCGCCAGATGGCACGCCGCAGATCGGCAAAGAACTCCGTCGCGCGATACGCGGTGGCTCCGTCAACCGCTTCCTGCTCGATCAGGCGATTGATGCGCGATTCGGCTAGTAATGTCGCCAGCACACGCTGCTGACTCGTGCGGATTCGATCGAGCGTGCCGGACGGTTCGATCCGCCTGAGAATTTCGGGCTTGATCACGAAGGTGGGCGTCGCGAACGCATTCTCGCTGAGGAACTGCATCGCTTCGCGCTGACGCTCGCGCGGCAGCGAGACAAAGCGCGGACCGTCCTGACTCGACATCTTCTGCTGGGACTGCACACCGCCGACGACCGCCGCAACGTGATTCATCTCGAGCACCCACTGACCCAGCAGGCGCCCGTAGACCTCCTCGAGATCGTCGTAAGACTCACCGGGTCGTTTCGTCGCGGTCAGCAGCATTCCGGACACGCGCTCGAGATTCTTCAATCCCATGCGCGTCGAGCGAACGGCATCGGCATCGCCGACGGCCTCGGTCAACTCGCCTGGATCGGCACCCAGTGAATCCTGTGTCGTGAAACGCAGCCACGGCGTGGTGTCCTGCGCGCGAGCCCACTGATCGAGCGTCGACTTCTCTTCGTCCGGCGTCTTGGCACCTGGAATCGGCTTGTATCCCCACATCGTCGCCCACTTGTCGTAAGGACCGATCTTCGGGATGAGATCGGCGGGGTCGATGCGATCTTCCGGCTGCGCCACATAGTTGAAGCGCGAGTAGTCCATCAACGTCGGCGTGTGGCCCATCTTCTTGACCCACTCGCGGTCGCGAACCTTCTCGGCCGGATACAGCGAGCTCGCCTTCATGTTGTGTTGGAAGCCGAGCGAGTGACCCACCTCGTGCGCGGCCACGTACTCAATCAGTCTGCCCATCAGATCGTCGGGCAGCGGCAACTTCGAGGCGCGAGGGTCGAGCGGTCCGACCTGCACGAAGTACCAGTCGCGCGCGAGATTCATCACGTTGTGATGGAACTGGATGTCGGCTTCGAGGATCTCGCCCGTCCGCGGATCGGAGATGTGTGGGCCCGAGGCATTCTCCACGGTTGACGGAAGCCAGCGGATCACCGAGTAGCGCGCGTCCTCGGCACTCCAGTCGGGATCCTGTTCCTTGCTCGGCGCGTCCTTGGCCAGAATCGCGTTCTTGAATCCCGCTTCTTCGAACGCCGGCTGCCAGCTCTCGATGCCTTTCTTGATGAACGGCACCCATTTGGTCGGCGTCGCGGGATCGACGTAGAACACGATCGGCTTGATCGGCTCCGACAGGGAAGCGGCCGGATCCTTCTTTTCGAGCCGCCACCGTGAGATGTAACGGCGGCGCTGCGCCCGATGCTCGTCCCGACCGTAGTCGAATTGCTGGACGGTGAAGTAGCCGACGCGCTCGTCGAACACGCGCGGCATCATCGGCTGGTCAGGCAACTTCACCATGCTGAAGTGCATGACGACGCTGGCGCTGCCCGGCCGGGCCTGATTGAGGAGCTGCTGCGGTGTGGTGATTGGACCCTGCAACTCGACGCCCGTCGAATAGGTGTGCGTCGCTTCGACTTCGATGTTGTCGGGGAATGAGACCGCACGCTCGACGAAGGAACGCGACCCGTCGAAGGTGCGCGACCGCACGCGGGCTCGACCGCTGAACTCCGGCACTTCCGTCGTGAACGCGCGTGTGACGTCGATCACCGGCGCATCGTTCTTTCCGAGCGCCTCGATGTTGAAGGCCATCAGGATCGTGTCGTTGTTGGCGGCCTCGACAGCCTGCGCGATCGGCTGTCGATGGTCCGCAACGATGTCGTACGAGATGCTGCGCAACAGCACACGATTGCCGCGTCGCTCCCACTTCACCACTCGGTTACCGACCGCCTGCCCGCCCTGCCCCGCACCAACCGTCGTCCGCGCGATCTGGGTTACCCAGAGGAACTCTTTGCCCAACTGCGCGGTCGGAATCTCGTAGTAGAGCCGGTCACCGATCCGGTGCACGGTGAAGAGTCCCTCGTCCGACTTGACTTCTTTGGTGATGACCCGGTCGTATGGCCTGATGACGGGCGTCGTGCCCTGCCCGCCGGCCGGCGGTGTCGGAGGTGTTTGCGCCGGCGTGGCCGGCGTCTGCTCGGGCTGCGGTGCGGGGGGCGTCGGCGCAGGTTCTTGCGCGAACGCCGCGATCGCGGTCAGCGCGATGACACAGGAGAAGAGAGCGCAAACCACGCCGGAAAGACGATGACGAAACATGCGCGCCATGTGACTGCCTTTCAAAATAAGGTGGGGATTATGTCACGCGGCGCGCGGCGCCGGAGGCGGCGGAGTTCACGAAGTTTTTCAACACAGAGCTCAGAGATCACGGAGGCAGAGGCCTCGTGTCAAAAGTTCCAGCGGTCTCTGCGATCCCTGCGTTCGATCTCTATTCCACCCGCCGCAGAATGAAGCACTTGAGATAGTGCGTCTCGGGCACGCCAACGAGCACGGGATGATCGCGCCCCTGCATACGTTTTTCGACGATGGTCACCGGCGTGCGGCTGTCGATCGATGCCTCGTGCAGCACGGCGCCGAACATGCCCTCGTTGACATTGTAGGAACAGCTGCAGGTGATGAGCGTGCCACCGGGCGCAAGGAGACGCATCGCGCGCAGGTTGATCTCCTTGTAGCCGGCGAGCGCGTTCGGCACCGACGCCTTGTTCTTCGCGAAGGCCGGCGGATCGAGGACGATCGTTTCGTAGCGCGCGCCTGCTTTCTCCAACCGCCGCAACGCGTCGAAGACGTTTTCCTCGCGCGCCTTCAGATGCGGCACGGCGTTGCGCTCGGCGTTCGCCTGAATGCGTTGGACGGCATCGGCCGAGATGTCGATCGCCTCAGCATCCGTGCACTGCTTCGCCAGGCGCAGCGCGAACCCACCGTGATAGCTGAACGCGTCGAGCAGCCGGCCTCGCGCATAGCGAGTCGCTGCTTCGCGGTTCTCTCGTTGATCGAGGAAGAGACCCGTCTTCTGCCCGCGACGCAGATCGACCTGATATTCGATCGGTCCCTCGCGCACCGTCACCGTGTCAGGGATCGAGCCAGCCAGGTCTTGAATCGTCTGCTCCAGTCCTTCGAGCGCACGCACCTTCGGATCGTTGCGCGCCAGAATGCCGACGGGCGCGAGCAGTTCCTGGAGCACCGCGGTGATGGTCGGCAGCAGTCGATCCATCCCCTGCGACAGCGCCTGCACGACGAGGTAGTCGGCGTACCTGTCGATCACCAGCGACGGCAGCAGATCGGCTTCACCGTGCACGAGGCGATACGCCGTCGCGTCGAGGTGGAGTGATTCCCTGAACTCGATCGCGCGCTGCAGCCGCGAGCGCAGCAGCGTGTCGCCGGCAGGCTCGTCGCCGAGCGTCAGCATGCGAATCGGAATCTGCGACCGATCGCTGAACAGCGCCTGACCGATCGTCCGCTTACGCGGTCCGATCACCTGGACGATATCGCCGCCGTCGGCATCCACATCGACCACGTCGGCACGATAGATCCACGGATGTCCGCCACGCACTCGCTGCTCGCCGCGCGCGCTGATCACGACAGAAGGCACAATGCTCAATGCTTCCTGCTCGATGCCCAAAAGGCAAGTCTCGAAGGTAAGATCGCCCTTATGTCAGAACCCGCCACGCTGTCTTTCACGCTGCGCTCACTCGCCGATGCCGATCCGGAGATTGCGCAGGCCATTCGCCACGAAAAGGAGCGGCAAAATGAAGGGCTCGAGTTAATCGCGTCAGAGAACTTCGTGAGCCGCGCGATCCTCGAGGCGGCAGGCTCAGTTCTGACGAACAAGTACGCCGAGGGCTACCCCGGCAAGCGCTACTACGGCGGCTGCGAGTTCGTGGATGTGGCCGAGTCGCTCGCCATCTCCCGCGCCAAGACGTTGTTCGGTGCCGACCATGCGAATGTGCAACCGCACTCGGGCGCGCAAGCGAACATGTCGGTCTACTTCACCATCGTGAATCCTGGCGATACGGTGCTCGGCATGAACCTGGCGCACGGCGGTCACCTCACGCACGGGCACCCGTTGAACTTCTCCGGCAAGCTCTACACGATCGTGCCGTACGGCGTACGCAAGGACGACGAGCGGATTGATTAC
>DATCXH010000670.1:0-6128 GCA_036565925.1 Vicinamibacterales bacterium | reverse complement strand
CCGGGCCGCGTGGTTGATGCAGCCGTTTTTCGTGGTTGCCGGCGCCTATGTATCGGCGTTTCTGGTCTACGGCTTCATCATCGCGCTGTTTGGCACCGCGGGGTTTTTGTGGTCGCGAACGTCGCGGTCGCTGTGGGGCAGCTACATGGCGATTTGCTTCTACGGCCTGATCGTGACGGTGCTGTTTGCCGTGCTGCCCGCCGCCGCGTATGCCGCGCACGCGGTCGGAATGGCCGGCGTGCTCGCGCCGATCGGCACGTTGATCACCGGCCGCCTGTTGATGTCACGCGCAGTGACGACCCGCGCTGAGAAGTTCGAGCTGTCGAAGAGCGCGCTGCACGTCGTGCTCGCGCTGGTCGTGGCCGGGCTGATCCTGTTCACGATGATCGAAGTCGGTGCGTTGGCCATCGACAAGCAGTTCGTCGATCCGTTGAACGCTCCGGCGTCGTTGTTCGGGATGAACCGTTTTGGCCTGGCAATGGTGATCGTTGGCGGCACGCTGCTCGTGCTGTCCGTGTTCGTGAACCTGAACCGCATCGGGCTCCACTACTTCTATCGCGACCGCATTCTGGAGACGTATCTGCGTTCAGAGGTTGTCAGCAAGCCGGACCTGAGCATGAAGACCTTCCTGGACACGATGGAAATGCGTCTCAAGGACGTCCTCGGCAATCAGGTGGACGCGGCCGGCACACCGCTCGATGACGCGACGAACCAACCAGGGAACACCGCGCCCTACCTGTTGGTCAATGCCGCACTGAACCTCGCCGGCAGTCGCGATCTCACGCGCAAGGATCGCAAGTCGGGATATTTTTTGTTCTCGAAATACTTCTGCGGATCGAAGCAGACCGGGTATCTCGAAACGGTGAAGTATGCCGATGGCACCACGCAGCTGGCGCGCGCATTGACCGTCTCAGGCGCTGCGGCGGGCACCGGCGTGGGGTACCAGACGTTCTTTGCGCAATCGTTCCTCGCTGCCGTGTTCAACATCCGTCTCGGACAATGGGTGCCGAACCCGCGGCGGAACACCGGGCAGCGGCTCGCGTTCTGGCCGGCCTACATCATTCGCGAAGTCTTCGGCCTCACCAACGAATGGTCCCGTCTGGTGAACGTGTCCGATGGTGGCCACACGGGGGACAACGTCGGCATCTATCCCCTGCTCGAGCGGCGATGTCAGGTAATCATCGCCTGCGACGCCGAAGCCGATCCGACGATTGCATTTGGCTCATTCACGGAAGCGCTGCGCCATGCCTATGTCGATCTCGGCATTGACGTGGACATCGATCTCTCGATGATCTTGCCCGACCCGGCGACTGGACTCAGTAAAGCTCATTGCGCGATCGGGCGCATTCGATATCCCGACTGCCCGGATCGGCCCAATTGGCTGATCTACATGAAGAATTCATTGACCGGCAACGAGCCTGCACCGGTCCTCAACTACAAGCGCACGTCGCCGGACTTCCCCCACGAATCGACCGCCGATCAGTTCTTCGATGACTCGCAGTTCGAGTCGTACCGAGCGCTGGGCGATCACATCGCCGAAGAAACCATGGGCCGCTGGATCGTCGAGCCCGAAATACGCGAAGCGCTGGGGTTGCCGTTCATGGCGCCCGCCTTGGACACCAACGATGTGGACAGGTGCGCGATGGAATTCCCGTTGTCGCCGAATCGTAGGACCTGGGATGCGTGGGACGATCTGCTGATTCATCACTCACCGTTCAAGGCCGCCGACAGTGAGCACTTCCGGGAACTGACGAAGTCGCTGAACGAGCTCGAACAGGTCGTCATCGAAAATCCGGGACTCCAGGCCTATTACCGCGAGTGCATGTTGGCGGCGGACACCATTGCGGCGACGACGACCGACGTCACGCCGATCGACCCGATCAACTTGATCGGGATGCAGATCCAATTGATGGAGGACGCCTACTTCTCGTTGCGCCTGGACCAGTACGCCAATGCGCACGACAACCGCGGGTGGATGAATCTGTTTCGATCGTGGGCGCGGTCGAAGACGTTCCAACAGTACTTCCGGCAGCTGCAGACGATGTACTCGAACGACTTCGTGACGTTTTACTGTCACTACGTTCACAACTGGGGGCCGATCGATACGCAGCCGTTGCCGCATGCGTGGGACGTGATGCATGCCACCGAGTCCGGTCTGCACACAGTCGCCTGGGAATGTCGGCGGCGCGGGGCTCGGGGCTTCTTCCTGGATCCCGGTAGACGCGAAGCCCGCGAACCGGATGACACGACGAAGTACGCACCGCAGGAACCGCAACCGCTGTCGGGTCAGCGCGGATCGACTCTCGCCAGCGAGACGCCACCGCCATCCTCGCCGCCGGATCCTGGCAAAGCGTGAGCAGCCACTTCCAACTCCCAATTCCCAAAACTGGGCCGTTGGGTGTTGGGATTTGGGGAGTGGTTGGAAGTTGGCAGTTGGGCGTCCGCCGGCCGGAACGCCGGCTCATTCCGGGCGCAAAGCGTCGATCACGTCTACGCGCGACGCGCGCGCAGCTGGGACGAGCGATGCGAGCACGGCGGCGACGACCAGAATCATGGCCGCGGCGACAATCGGCACGAAGCCGGGGATGCGCACCTCCTCGATGTACGACCCCACGACGCGCGTCAGCACGTAGCCGCCGACCGCGCCGGCGACAATGCCGATGCCCGCGATCGCTGCGCCCTCCTTGAGCACGCGTGTCAGCAGCGACATCGGTGCTGATCCGATCGCCAGGCGGATCCCGAACTCCCGCGTTCGTGCGCTGACCGAGAACGCCAGGACGCCCGCGACGCCCACGATCGCGATGGTCAGCGCCACCCCGGCGAAGCCGCCGAACACGAGCGCATTCAGCCGGTTTGGCGCCAGCACTTCGGCGCGCACGTCCTCGAGCGTCGCGACTTTCTCGACCGGCTGCTCCGCCGACAGATCGCGAATGATGCGGGTAATAGGTGCGACCAGCGCGTACGGATCGCTGCGCGCGTGTACGAACAGGCGACCGCCGCCAATCTCCTGCCCAAACGGGTGATAAATCGTCATCGCTGGTCCCGGCACGACGTTCTCATCGTCCACGTCGGCGACGATGCCGACGATGCGCCGGCCGTCGGTCGAGACGTCGATGAACTTCATCACCGGATCGGTCCACATCACCCGCCGATTCAACGCGTCACGATCGCCGAACATCCGTCGCGCGATGCTCTCGCTGACGATGACCACCTTTTCCGAGTCGCGCCGATCGGCTTCATTGAAGTCGCGACCAGCGATCAGCGGCACACCGACGGAGGCGAAGAAACCCGACGACACACTGCGGAATCGTGCGCGCGGATCCTCTTCGCCGTTGGCCTTCTGATAGCCCTCAACCGAGAACTGAAAGCCCGGCCCGAACGTGCCCGCTTCACGCCAGGGGATCAGCGTGCCAACCGCCACGCGTTCCACGCCCGGCAGTTCGGTGATGCGACGCATCATCTCCTCGTAGAACGCCGTGATCTGATCGGGTGTGCGGCCGTATGACATCACCGGGACCTGCAATGCCAGTACATTGCGCAGGTTCAAACCGGTCTGCGTCGCCTGCAGCGTCAGCAGCGCCGTGAGCAAGGCACCGGCGCCGGCGAGCAACATGAACGACGCCGCGATCTGCGCCACCGCGAACGCCCGTAGGCGGCGGTTCGTGCCGGTCGTCAGTCGCGCGCTTCCGTTGGAGAGGCCGAAGCCGCTGGCGGCTTCCGACGAGGGAAGCCGCGGCACGAACGCGAGGAGCACGGCGGCGGCGAGCGCCAGACCCACACCCACCCATAGCAGGCTCGCGTCAACGGTGACGTCCAATGCGCGTACGGAGAACCGGGACGCGTAGCGCGCCAGCAGTGTCACCATCGGTCGCGCGACGATCACGCCGAGGACCGCCCCCGCGCCGCACAGCAGCAGACTTTCGGCGAGGAGCGTGCGACGCAATTCCCATGGCTGTGCACCAAGCGCCGCGCGCACGGCCAGCTCGCCTTCGCGACGCACGGATCGCGCCAGGATCAGATTCGCGACGTTCGAGCACGCGATCACAAAGACCAACGCCGATGCCGCGAGCAGAACCAGCAATACCGTCCGCGCCGGCGACACGATCTGGTCGCGCAGCTTGACGGCGTCGATGCGGTAATCGTCCTTCGGCTTGTAGACCTCGGGATGTTCCCTGACCATCGCGCCGTGCGCGGCGCGGAGATCGGCGCGCGCGGCTTCGAGATCTGCCCCCGGTACGAGCCGCCCGAATAGCTCCGTCATCCGATGCACTCGACCGGTCACCATGGTCGCCGACAGATGGTGTGGACTGGTCACGATGTTGGCGATGATCTCCGTCTCGGACGGGTACGGCACCGACGGTTCGAGCACGCCGACGATGGTCGCGGTTCGTGTATCGAGGCGAACGACCTTGCCAATCACGGACGGATCGCTCTTTAACGCTGTCGTCCAGAAACGGTGAGTGAGTACCGCGGCGCCAGCGGCGTTCGGGCCGTCGTCCCCCGAGTTCAGCAGGCGGCCGAGCACGGGCCGAAGGCCCATGACCTCGAAGTACGAACCGCTGACGACCCCGGCACTGACGACCCGTGGCTGCCCCAGTCCCACCATCGTGAAGCCGATCGTGGAGAAATCGCCGAAGGCGCTCAGCGTCTTGACGCGGGCGCGCAGGTCGTCGATTTCAGGGACGGAGAAGGTCGTGTTGGTGGTGTTGAGGCCAGGTGCGCTCTGGCGGATGTAGATCAGCCGGTCCTCGTCGCGGTTGACGAGTGGCCGCAGCAGGACACCACGAACCACGCTGGAGATAGCGGCATTCGCCCCAATGCCGAGAGCGAGAGTCAGGACGACAGTGACCGCGAGCCCCTTCGCACGGAGAAGGGATCGCAGTGCAAACCGTAAATCGGCGAACAGAGTCACGGCGCCTCCATTGGACGCATATACCCTTTAGTCGATTGGGCAGTCGCTAGATCGACACAGCGTGGGGCGGACAGATCAGCATGCCTGCCGAGCCCGGCCGTGGCAAGGACATTATCCCCACGGAAACTGCCGTCAGTTCAGTCAGCCGGATACGACACAATGAACGTATGAAGTTGACGCAACTCGTACTCGACGAGCTCGAGCGTGAAGCGGAACTGTCGCGCCGCGCGTTGGAGGTCGTACCCGCGGGCAAGGGCGAGTGGAAACCGCACGACCGCTCGATGATTTTCGGTTACCTGGCGGACATGGTGGCGAACATCCCGAACTGGGTGGCGATGATCGTGACCAGACCGGAGCTGGATGTCGCGCCGCCTGGCGGTCCGCAGCAGAAACGCGAGCCGCTGAATGACAGCGCCGCATTCCTCGCCGCTCTCGACACCTCGATGGCCTCCGCACGATCCGCGCTGCAGCAGACGACCGACGAGCATCTGATGACAAACTGGCGACTGCTCGCCGGTGGCAAGCCGGTCATCGAAACGTCGCGATACATCATGATTCGCGACACCATCAATCACTGGGTCCACCATCGCGGCCAGATGACTGTGTATCTGCGACTCATGGGCGCCAAGGTTCCGGCTCTGTACGGGCCATCAGCCGACGACAAAAGTTTCTAACGGTGCCCCAGTTAAAATCAGCCTGTGGCCGGACGCGAGTGCTATCACTGCAAGCAGTGGGTCGAGGAAGGCGAACCGCACGACTGCTGGACGACGACGGAGACGGCGCTCACCGCCGATCTCTCGGAGGACCTGCGCGAGGCGTGGGAGCGATTGCGTGAAACGGCCGCCGAGTTCGGCGATCAACGTATCTACGCGTCGCACAACTCGATCATGTTCGCGCGCAAGGCCTGCTATTTCTTCGTGCGCCCGAAAAAGAGCTTTCTGGAAGTGTGCGTCTTTCTCGGCCGGCCGTTGAAGGTACCTCAGGTCCGGCGCAGCGACGCCTCGTCGAAGTCGAAGTTCTACAGCATCATTCAGCTCCGGCACCGCGACGAGGTCGAAGCGCCGATCACCGACTGGTTGCGCGAAGCGTACGAATTCGCTGACCCCGGTAGAGGCGGGTCTTCAGACCCGCCTGAGAAGGGGACGAAATCGGCTCGTAGGGCCGGGTCTTCAGAGCCGCCTAAGAAGGCGAAGAAATCGACTCGTAGAGGCGCGTC
>DATCXH010001097.1:0-3330 GCA_036565925.1 Vicinamibacterales bacterium | reverse complement strand
GTAATCCACGCTCAGCTGCAGCACCGGAATGTCTGCAGCCGGGAACATGTACTTGAGTGGCAGCCAGGTGCCGTGATCGAGTCCCCAACTCGTGTCACCCTGCACGCGCGTCTGCCCCTGCAGCGCGCGCTCTACTTCGCGCGCAACCGTAGGCTGTCCCGGCGCGGGATATTTGAATTCGTAGATCGCGCGCGGAAAGCCGACGATGTCGTAGTTCATCGCTGGCGTCGCGCTCGCCGTCACAAGCGACGCGCCCTGCGTGAGCCAGTGCGCGGAGATCATCAGAATCGCGGCGGGGCGTGGGAGTGTTCCCCCTTCCGCCTGTCGGTGCTAAGAAACTATCGCTTGTCGGTGCAAGCCGCCTAACGATTGTCGGTGCAAAGATTCTGACGTTTGTCGGTGCGAAGGTGCTGACGATTGTCGGTGCAAAGGTTCTGACGTTTGTCGGTGCAAAGGTTCTGACGATTGTCGGTGCGAAGGCGCTGACGATTGTCGGTGCGAGGACCCTTCGGCTTGTCGGTGCTAGGAAACTATCGCTTGTCGGTGCAAGCCGTCTGACGTCTGTCGGTGCGGGTCGGTGCCAGGAGCCGACTTCAAACGACTCTGAGCCCGAGCGGCGCGAGCAGGCCACGTCCGGCGAGACCGGTGGATCTGTCCAGTGTGTCGAAGAACGCGTCGCGAATGTGAGGTGTCGGACGCAGTGTCCATAGCACTTCGGCGTTGGTCCATGCCGCGGCTCTCGCGACGCGCACGTTGAACATCGCGGCGACGTCATCAACCCTTCCCGCCGCCGTATCAACGACCGCAACCAGACCGACCGAGAACTCCTGCTTCACCTCGCCCTCGACCCGTTCGAGCAACTCGTTGACGCTGTCGAAGTCCTGACGACGGGTACGGTCTGAGGTCGGGTCGCCGCCCAGCGCTTCGAACACCTGCACAATTCCCTGCGGGAGATCGCGATTGATGTGGGCGTTCATCCCGGCGAGCGCGAACTGCAATCGCTCGATGCCAGGTCGTGTGCGCGCGCGCAGAAGGGGTCGCCACGCTGATGGTGCACGCGAGGCATCGGTGTCGCCTGCGGCAATCGCGGCGAAATACTGATTCGCAAAGACGACGTCGAGCGCGGTCATGAAGCGCGCGTCACTGAACGCCGGGCCGGTGACGGCTTGACGCACGCCACGCGTGACGTGCAGGTAGAGGCGGTTGAACCACTTCAGGCCGTCCGCGTCTGGTAGCCGGTTGTCGATCGCTGTCATGACCGACAGCACTTCGTCGATGGTCGAGACGGGAGCGATCCGCAGAATATCCAAGAGCATGCGAGCTCATGCTAGCAGAGCCCGATGGTTTACACTCACCACCGCTATGGAGACCTTGCATCGATTCTCGACCGTTCGCGTGATCGCCTCGCATGTGGCGATCATCACGCTTGTCACCTCCAGTGCCGCGTCCGCGCAGGACGCTTGCATGGCGCTGTCTGCGGTATCGATGCCTGGCACATCGATCGTATCGGCCAGGACGGTGCCCGCTAACGCCACCAGTGGAACACCATCGTTCTGCGAAGTGCAGGCGACGCTGTCTCCGGTCACTGGTTCAACAATCGGCGCGGTGTACCGACTCCCATCCAACTGGAACGGAAAGATTCTCGGCATCGGCGGCGGCGGGTCCGCCGGCAACGTCACGCTCCAGGGCGCAACCGACGGGCTCAAGCGCGGCTACGCGGTCGTCCAGAACGATCTCGGCCACCCGGGCACGAGCGCCACTGACTGGACCTTCGCGGTGAAAGCGCCAGGGCAACCCAACACAGAAGGGATCATCGACTTCGGCCACCGCGCGACGCACACGGCAACGGTCGTCGGGAAAGAAGTTGTTTCACGTTTCTACAAGCGTCCAGCGGAACGCAGCTACTGGCAAGGCTGCTCCACCGGCGGTCGTCAGGGCCTCGCCGAAGTCCAACGCTACCCCGCTGATTACGACGGCGTGATCGCCGGAGCACCCGTGCACTCACCGCTCGTGTACTCGAACGCGATCCTGCGCGTGCAGGCTTTTCATGCAAAGCCGGACAGCAATCTCCTTCCGTCGCAGGTGCCGTTGATCCAGAAGGCGGTACTCGGGGCGTGTGACATGAAGGACGGAGTCGCCGACGGGATCCTCACAGACCCGCGTGCATGCACGTGGGACCCGGGCGAGCTCGCGTGCCATTCGACTGCGCTCAGGGCAGGCACGTCATCGCCGGATTGCCTCACGCCGGCGCAGGTCGAGACTGTTCGCCGCGCTTATGCCGGCGTGAAAACCACAGACGGCCGTTACGCAGCGATGCCACTGATGCGCGGTGGTGAGAGCGATTGGGTGTCACGCATGATTGGTACGCCGCAGGCACCGCGCGGCGTGAATGCCATTCTCGGCGCACCCTTCGTCTCGAACATCGTCATGGCCAATCCTTCCTACGACCTCATGACCTTCGATCCCGAGCGCGACATGGCGGCTCTCAATCGCGGTCTTGCCGCCGAGCACGTGCATCAGCAGAACCCCGATATTGCGGCCTTCGTCGGCCGCGGGGGCAAGCTACTACTGTGGCATGGCTTCAACGATCCGGGGCCGAGTCCGCTGTCGACCATCGAGTATCTCGACGCGGTCAATGCGAAGGTGCCCGCTGCGAAGGACGCGGTACGCCTGTTCCTGGCGCCCGGCGTGTTGCACTGCGGCGGCGGCGCCGGTCCGGATCGCTTCGACGCGCTCACCGCGCTCGAGAACTGGGTCGAGAAAGGCGTGCCACCCGCAACGATGATTGCGACCAAGGCGAACTCGCCGGTGTCACGGCCGCTGTGTCCGTATCCGCAGCTGCCGCGCTACAAGGGATCAGGTGACGTCAACGACGCGAGCAACTTCGTCTGCTCGGCGCGTTAGAGCACCACGGGTAAGCGATTTTCCTCAACAGAGAGCACAGCGGCCAATCTGCCTCTGTGACCTCTGTGATCTGTGTGTTGAAAATCTTCGTGATTTGTATCGACCGCACGACTAAGCGAAACAGGGATAACCGGTCTCCTGATCGCGGCCACGTGTAGGCAGGTTCGGATCGATCAGGATGTGCATCGTCAGATCGTCGCGGATCTTGACGTCGAGTAGCGGCGTATAGCGAACGTGGACGTAGCGCTCGGTGAGCGGAAAGCGTACCGGAAATTCTTTCGCAAACTCGCTGGCGATCAGCACGAAGGGCACGACTTCGCTGCGCATCTTCGTCAGCACGCGTTGATCGAGCTCAGGGACCGCTGGATAACCCGCGAAATAGCTGATGCCGCCGGCAAACGCGCGGCGCGCGAAATACGGTACCTC
>DATCXH010001024.1:0-19389 GCA_036565925.1 Vicinamibacterales bacterium | reverse complement strand
GAACCCCATTCCGTCGTCCTCCACTTCGATGATGGCGCGTCCGCCGTGACGCGAGCTTCGGATGGTAATCGAGCCGGGGCCGACTTTTCGCGACAGGCCATGCTTGATCGAATTCTCGACCAGCGGCTGGAGGATCATGCTCGGCACGAGGATGCCCAGCGTGTCCGGGCCGATGTCCTTCTTCACTCTCAGCTTCGGTCCGAAGCGCACCACTTCGATGTCGAGATACTCATCGATCGATTCGAGCTCCTCGCGCAGCGTCACGAACTGCTGGTGACTGCGCAGCAGGCGACGGAGCAGGGCGGAGAGTTTGATGATCAGCGTCCGCGCGGTGTCGGGCTGCGAACGGATCAACGACGAGATCGACGTCAGCGTGTTGAACAGGAAGTGCGGGTTGATCTGGCTCTTGAGCGCTTCGATCTTCGCGGCGAGGAGCGCCTTCTCCTGCTCATGCAGCCGATGCTCGATTCTGGCGCTGTTCCAGATCTTGATCGGCGTAGCGACGCCAATCGCCGTCGCGAACACGACCACCGTCATCATCCACGGTGAGGGCGAGTTGAAGAAAAAGAGCCGTGCCTCGCCGAACCGCACGCCAAGCGTGAGGCGGAGCAACTCCAGTGCGACCGGCGCGAGCAGCAGGATGATCTGCCAGTTCGGTTCGATCTTTCGGAGCATGTCCCAGATGTGCTTCGGTAAATCCATCAGCACGAACGGCGAGAATTTCCAGATCGCCTCCTTCGGACACGCTTCGCGCAAACCGCCGCCCGCGAACCCGCAGCCAACGAGGAAGGGTAGCGCGATGACCTCACCGGCAATCACTGGCGGGATCGAGGCCATGAGGCCGACGAGGGCGCCGGTGTACGGACCGGCGATCAGCCCGGCGAGCAGCGCACCCTCGAGCGTCAGATCGGCGGCGTCGTACTTCAGGATTACGCGGCTGGTGACCCCGGCCATGATCGGGACGCCGATCGACAGCGTAAAGACCAACCGATCGAGCCAACCCCGGCGCTCGAAGATCAGGATGTGACGGAACCTCCGGTAGCGAGCCAGCATCGTCGCCAGCACCGCAATCGCTGCCAACCGGACGAGCAGGGTCAGGAGGAACTGCTCGGGCGTGAGCGCACGAGATCCCACGTGAGCATTCTACAAACTCCCAACGCCCAATTCCCAACTACCAACCATTCCCAAGTTCCAATTCCCGAACGCTCGCGGACTGGGCACCTTGGGCGTGGTTGGGAATTGGGAGTTGGCAGTTGGGAGTTGATATGATCGCCAACATGATCGGTCCGCTCATAAAAGGGTTTGTGTTGACCTTCCGGCACATGTTCAGGAAGCCGGTGACGGTCAACTATCCGTATCAGAAGGTCCCGGTGTTCCCGAAGTATCGCGGCAAGCAGGTCTTGATGCGCGACGAGAACGGCCTCGAGAAGTGCGTCGCCTGCGGCCTGTGTTCGGTCGCCTGTCCGGCAGACGCGATCTATCTGGAGGCGGCGGAGAACGACGGGACGGTGATGGCCGGCCCTCGTTACGCGAGCATCTATCAGATTCATAAAACGCGCTGCATCTTTTGCGGCATGTGCGAGGAAGCCTGCCCGGTATCGGCGATCTTCATGGGCAAAGACTACGAGCTCGCGGTCTACAGCAAGGACGATTTCATCTGGGACAAGGCCGACCTGCTGGTCGCGCCTCCCCCGAACGCGAAGGCCCCGGCGGTCCAGTAAAGCGCAGGCCTCAGCCTGCGCGAAGCATGCCAGCACCGTTCCTCGACGCCCTCGACACCCGCGTGCTCGTCTGCGATGGCGCGATGGGCACGCTGCTCTACGCGCAGGGCGTCTTCATCAATCGCTGTTTCGACGCTCTCAACCTCACAGACCCGTCTCGCGTGTCCGCCGTGCACGACGACTACGTGCGCGCAGGCGCCGACGTGATCGAGACCAATACCTTCGGCGCCAACCGCATCAAGCTGCGTTCGTTCGATCTCGCCGACCAGACCCGCGAGATCAACCGCGCGGGCGCGCAGCTGGCGCGTCAGGCCGCCGGGAAGAGTGTGTATGTCGCCGGCGCGATGGGGCCGCTCGGGCTGCGCATCGAGCCGTGGGGCAAGACCGCGGCTGAGGAGGCCGAAGCCTACTTCAGAGAGCAGGCGCAGGCGCTCGTCGAGGGCGGTGTCGATCTGTTGATGCTCGAGACGTTCCGCGACGTGAACGAAATCGTGACGGCGATTGCGGCGGTGAAAAGCGTCAGCGCACTGCCGATCGTTGCGCAGATGACGATCGAGGACGAAGGCAACAGCCTCGACGGCACACCGCCCGAGCAGTTCGTGCCGGCGCTGCAGGCGGCCGGTGCTGATGTCATCGGGATCAACTGCAGCATTGGGCCGGCCCACATGCTCGAAGCACTCGAGCGCATGGCGGGGCTCACGTCGGCGCGGTTGTCGGCGCAGCCGAACGCCGGCCGTCCGCGCGACATCGAAGGCCGCACGCTGTATCTCACCTCGCCGGAATACATGGCCTCCTACGCACGGCGATTCACCGCCGCGCGCGTACGTCTGGTCGGCGGGTGCTGCGGCACGACGCCCGAGCACATCAGCCAGATCAAGGCTGCGATCACCAGCGGAACAGCGGTGAAAGCGCCGCCTCGGGCTTCTGCACCTGCGCACGCGGCGTCGGTGGTGAAGCCCGTCGTGCGCGCCGAAAAGTCCTATCTGGCTAATGCGCTCGCGAAGCATCGCTGGGTCACCGTCGTCGAGTTATTGCCGCCACGCGGACATCTGAGCGAAGAGACGATCGAGCAGGCGCGCGCCGTGCGCGTGAAGGGCGTCGATGCCGTGCTCATTCCCGACGGCCAAACCGGACCGCGGCTCAGCGCGCTTTCGTTATCCGTCCTGATCCAGCAACGGACCGGCATCGAAACCGTGTTGCAGTGTTCGGCGCGCGATCGCGGTTTGCTCGACCTGCAGTCCGATCTGCTCGGTGCACACGCAATGGGCATCCGCAACGTGGTGCTGGTCACTGGTGACGTGCCGCTGGTGGGCGACTACTCCGATGCGACCGCGGTTGTCGATGTTGACTCGATCGGTTTGCTCAACGCGGTGTCGCGTTTCAATAACGGCACTGACGTCGGTGGACAGACGATCGGTGCGCCGACAGCGTTTCACATCGGCGTCACCCTGAACCCGGGCGCTGACGATCTCGATCGCGAGATGCGGCGGTTCGAGTACAAGGTCGAAGCCGGAGCGGACTTTGTCGTCACACGGCCGATCTTCGATCCGCGATCGTTCGATCGCGTCGCCAAGCGTCTTGAAGACGCCAGGCTGCCGGTGCTGCTTGGTCTGCGGCCGCTCGACAGCGTGCTCGATGCTGAATGGATGGCCAACGAAGTGCCCGGATCGCAGGTGCCCGATCACGTGCTGGAACGCATCCGTCGCGCGCAGAACCCAGACGCCGCCGCAGCCGAAGGAATCGCCATCGCGCGGGACCTGTACGCGTCGCTGAAGGCACGCGTGAACGGTGTTTTGGTGACGGCTGTGCCCGGCCGCATCGACCGTGCGCTCGACGTCCTCGACTGAGTGGCCGGAGAACCCTGTGTAAACAGGGCTTGTCCCGATGCGCAGGGGCTTGTATAGTGCCGAACGGCGCTGCGCGGGCCCATCGTGTCGCGTGTGCGTAGCCGAAGGTCGAGTCTGTCAGTCACTTAAGGTCTGGACCGCTGTCGGCCATGGCCAGAGAGGGAGCCCGCGAATGGCGCTGTTCGAACGAGAAAACCTTGATTCCGGGTCCGACACGGCCTCGCGCGCATTGTCGGTCACCGCGGTCGAGAATGATTTCGTCGAACGCGTCTATGACAAGATCGCCAAGGTTTACGACCTGACCTTTGGTCCCACGCTTCATCCAGGCCGCCTCATCGCTCTCGAGCGCATGGGCATCAAGCCGGGCGATAAGGTTCTCGAAGTCGGCGTTGGCACCGGTATCAACGTCGCGCTTTACCCGGAGCACTGCCAGGTCACCGGCATCGACTTCTCGGCCCTCATGCTCGAAAAGGCGCACGAGCGTGTCGTGAAGAAGGGCGTCACGAACGTCCGTCTGCAAGAGATGGATGCGGCGAATCTCACCTTCGCCGACGACACCTTCGACATCGTCTACGCGCCGTATGTGATCAGCGTCGTCTCCGATCCGGTCCGCGTCGTGAACGAGATGCGCCGCGTGTGCAAGCCTGGTGGAAAGATCGTCATCCTGAATCATTTCAGGAGCCGGACGCCGGTCGTTGCGCGAATGGAGCAGGCGATTTCGCCGTTCACCGTTCACATCGGCTTCAAAGCCGATCTCGACCTTCCCGGATTCCTCGCCCAGTCAGAGCTCAAACCCATCTCCATCGAGAAAGTCAGCTTCCCGCCAATCTGGTCCCTGGTGACGTGCATCAAGCACTGACCGCGCGTCCGCGCGCCTAGCTCGCATATCAGTCGCCGCCGAAGACCTAAGGCTCAGCCTTACGAGGGTCGATAAAGGGGTGCGTACGAACGCGTCTCTTTCGTGACCGACGGGGCGAAGCTACGCCTTTTCACGGCTGGTCACGGGCAGTTGCACACCAATTCGCAGGGCTGGAGAACAGTGATGAGGGTGTCTTGGCGTGGGTGGCTGGTCGCTGGTGCCTGCGCAGCCATGCTCGTCCCGGGTACGGCGCGAGCGCAGGGAAGTCCGATTCTGCCGGAAACGCGACCGATTCTGGCAGGGCCGGTGACGTTCTACCCGACGATCGCGCTGCGCAATACGGGCGTGGACTCGAACGTCTTCAATGACACCACCGGCCCGCGCGGGGACTTCACGTATTCGGTCACGCCGCGTCTTTTCGTCGTCGCCCCAATCGCAAACACGCGATTTATTGGTCGCGCCCTCGGCACGTTCACCGATTTCCGCACCTACAAGGATCAGCGATCGTTCGGTGGGTTGTTCGACGGTCGCTATGAGGTGACGAGTCCCGGGTTCCGACCATTCGCCTCTGTGGGGTTTGCCGACCGCCGCGAGCGCCGCGGCTTTGAGATCGATGCGCGAGTACGGCAGCGTCAGACCTTTGCGTCGATTGGGCTCGACGTGGACGTGACCGCGATCACGGCGCTCACCGCGTGGGTGACGCGTACCACGACCGCGTGGGACAGAAACGAACGCTATCTTGGCGTCGGCCTCGCCGATCAGCTCGATTACTCCGCAACCAGTCTTGCGGGAGGCGCTCGTTTCAAGGTGACGCCGCTGACCACGGTCACGGCCGCCGCGGAGGTTGGGCAGGATCGATTCCAGCGCTCGCCGTTGCGGGACGCCGACTCGCTGCGCGTTGGGCCGTCCGTCGATTTCGATTCCAGCGCCGCGATCACCGGACACCTGAGAGCCGACTATCGATCGTTCAGGCCCCTCAGTCCGACCGTGGCGGAGTATCGCGGCCTCACCGCGTTTGCCGACATTCGGTACCTCTTTCGCGACTGGATCGAAGTGAAGGTCGACGCCAATCGCGACGTTGACTATTCCTACGATCCGCTCGAACCGTACTACCTCGAAATGGGCGGGCGCCTCACCGTCACACAGCGTGTCGTCGGGCCGTTCGGTGTGATCGGCATCGCTGAGCGCTGGAACATTCATCACCAGCAGGTATTCGGCGGACCAGAGTTCGATGGCCGCCTCGACACCACGACGTCGGTTGGGGCCGGTCTCGCCATTCAGAAATCGAAGCAAGTCCGTTTCGAACTCGTCTATCAACACACTTCGCGACGGTCGAGCGCGCCCGGTTGGCGCGAGTATGAACGCCAGCAGATTTTTGCGTCGGCCATATACGGTCAGTAGATATGAAGATCGCCATTGTTCCTCTCGTCCTCGTCCTGCTCAGTGCTCAGGGGCCTGCACCGGCAAAGCACGACATCAATTACGTCGTCGGACCGGCAGATATCCTGCGCGTCACCGTTTTCAACGAGCCTCAGCTCTCGGGGCACTTCCGCATCGAGAACGATGGCACGTTCAATTACCCATTCCTCGGCCGCGTCAGGGCGAGCGGCCTGACGGTCGCCGCCGTGGCGGCGGCGGTCAAAGAGGGGCTGGCCGCAGGGTATTTGCGCGATCCACAGATCACCGTCGAAGTGGTCGAGTTCAGAAGTCAGAGCGTTTTCGTGATGGGTGAGGTCCGCACCCCTGGCAAGTATGTGTTGTCGGGCTCAGTGACATTGCTCGACGCGCTGGCGCAGGCAGGCTCGATCACCGGTGCAGCCGGTGCTGACGTCCTGATCCTTCATCCGAAACAGCAGATGGCCATCGCGCCGACCTTGCCCGGTCAGGGCGATGCCGAAATCGAGCACGTCAGCCTGCGTGAAATCGAGGAGGGGAAGCTGTCGCGGAACGTCGCCATCCGTGACGGCGATACGATCTTTGTGCCCAAAGCCGACCGCTTTTACGTGATCGGCATGGTGCGTAATGCCGGCTCCTATCCACTCGAGCGTAACATGACGGTGCTGCAGGCGATTTCGACCGCCGGTGGGATCAGCGAACGCGGTTCCAACCGCCGACTCAAGATCGTCCGCATCGTTGATAACAAGCGGAAGGAACTCGACGCCAGGCCGACTGACATCGTGGAGCCGGGGGATACGATCGTCGTGCCGCAGCGCCTGCTGTGAGCATCGTCTTCCTGTCACCGACGGGGCAGACCGGCGGCGCCGAAGCGGCGCTGCACGAGCTGCTCGCAGGTCTTCGCCAATCCCACCCTTCCTGGTCACTTCGACTCATCGTCGCATCGGATGGACCACTCGTCGCGCGTGTGGAGGCCCTCGGTGTGCCGGTTCGAGTGCTGCCGTTTCCTCGATCACTTGCGAGACTCGGAGATTGGGGAGTGGGTCGAGGCTGGTGGCGTCGGCTCGTGTTTCTGGCCCGGTGCGTCGGAGTGGCGTTGCCGGCGATGCAGTATCTGAGGCGCCTTCGTCACATGCTGCAGGCTGAGGCGCCAGACGTCATTCACACCAACGGTCTGAAGATGCACGTCCTTGGCGCGTGGGCTCGACCGCGTCGTTCCGCGGTGCTATGGCATTTACACGACTACGCGGCGCGACGTCCCGTCATCGCGCGGCTGCTGCGCCGCAACGCCCATCACTGTTCTGCGGTCGTCGCCAACTCCCGTAGCGTGGCCGACGATGCGCGTTCGGTATGCGGCACAGAGGTTCCGATTCATGCGGTGTGGAACGCCGTCGACCTCGAACGGTTCTCACCGAGTGGACCGCGGGTCGATGTCGATGCCCTGTCCCGGTTGCCTGCCGCTCACGATGTCGTGCGCGTCGGACTTGTCGCGACATTCGCGCGGTGGAAGGGGCATGAGACCTTCCTGAGGGCGCTCGCCCTGCTGCCCGCAGCATTGCCAGTGCGCGCGTACATCATCGGTGGTCCGGTCTACGAGACGTCAGGCAGTCAGGTCTCGATGGGCGAGTTGACTGACCTGGTGAAGTCGCTTCGACTCGACGGTCGCGTCGGCTTCACTGGCTTCGTGCAGGATTCGTCCACTGCGATGCGCACCCTTGATGTCGTCGTGCATGCGAGCACCGACCCTGAGCCGTTTGGTCTGGTGATCGTCGAAGCAATGGCATGCGGTAAGCCAATCGTGGCAAGCCTCGCCGGCGGTGCCACGGAACTGATCGAACCCGGCGTGAACGCGCTTGGATTCAATCCCGGTGATGCGGTTGCGCTCGCACGCTGCCTCGAGGATCTGGTGCGGGACGGCAGCCTCCGTCAACGGTTAGGTGACGCCGGACGATCGACCGCAGAGCGATACTTCAACCGTCGCCGCATGGCGGGCGAGCTCACACCGATCTACCAATCTCTGGCTACGCCCTGATGCGCGTCCTTCACGTCACCAGCGGCAACATGTACGGCGGAGTCGAGACGTTTCTCGCGACGCTGACGCGCGAATCGGGCGCAGCGCCGGCGATGCACTCGGACTTCGCGGTGTCGTTCGAAGGCCGATTCAGCGACGAACTCGTTCGACTCGGCGGCGTGCCGCACGTGCTCGGGCCGGTTCGTCTTAGCCGGCCGCACACGCTCCTCCGTGCGCGGTCGGCATTAACGCGGCTGCTGCGTCAGGCGCGATTCGATGTCGTCGTGTGTCATCAACCATGGGCGTTCGTCGCGTTTGGCTCAGCGGCGCGTCGCGCCGGTCTGCCGGTCGTCCTCTGGGTGCACACTGCCAGCGAAGGCCGGCACTGGCTCGATCGGCTCGCGCGACTCGGAAAGCCTGACCTCACGATTTGCAACAGCCACTTCACCGCGGCACGTCTGTCGACGTGGCTGTCCGCATCGCGCGTGGAGCCGGTCTATTGTCCCGTGTCGGTACCTGTCACCACTGAAGACGCACAGCGCGTCAAGGTCCGATCTGCGCTCGGCGCGCGCGCTGACGATGTAGTCATCGTGCAGGTCAGCCGTCTCGAAGCAATGAAAGGCCAGCACGTGCTGCTTGCAGCGCTATCTGAGTTACGTGATCTGACCGGCTGGACTTGCTGGATCGTCGGCGGCGCACAGCGACGCCTGGAAGCGGCGTACATGCGCGAGCTGCGGGAATTCGCCGGCCGTCGCGGGATCGCGTCGCGTGTGAATTTTCTCGGTGAGCGCAGCGATGTGCCCTCGATACTCCGCGCCGCAGACATCTTCTGCCAACCCAATACCGCGCCCGAGGGGTTCGGGCTGTCGATGATCGAAGCCATGCACGCGGGATTGCCAGTGGTCACGAGCGAGATCGGTGGCGCCTGCGAGATCGTCAACGAGTCCTGCGGTGTGCTCACCCCGGCCGGCGATGAGCTCGCGCTGTCCACAGCATTGAAATCACTCATCATCGATCGCGATCGGCGGCTTCGGCTCGGCGCGGCGGCACTCGAGCGGCCGGGCGTTCTGTGTGATGCGACACGGCAGATGCGCCGGATCCATAACCTGCTGTCGACAGTCGCTGCAGCCTGATTCATGCCTGCTCATACACGTCTGCGCATTGCGATGCTCAGTTACGGGCTCCCTGCGCACGGTCACAAGCGAGGCGGCATCGAACGAGCCGCGCACACGCTGGCCGACGGTCTCGCACGTCGCGACCACGACGTCGTCGTCTTCAGCCACGACCCGAAGCCGAGTGACGCGGCGTACGAAGTCCGCGAGCTGCCGTGGAAATCGTTCGTGAACACGTGGGCGGGGCGTCGGCTGACGATGGGGTATCTCGGGAACATCCTGGGTTTAATGCTGAACTATCGCCGGTTCGATGTCATCGTCGCGCATGGCGACAGCTTGTTGCTGCCGCTGTCGGGCAAACCCGTTCTCCGTGTGATGCATGGCAGCGCGCTCGGAGAAGCGCGGTCGGCGACGTCCGTCGGCCGGTGCGTGCTGCAACTCGGTGTGTATGGTCAGGAGCTGCTCACGGCGTTCTTGAGCCGCGGCGTGGTGGCGGTCAGTCATAACACCACGCGCGACAATCCTTTTATTGGACGCGTCGTTCCGCATGGTGTTGATGACACCTTCTTCTCGCCGTGGCCCGAGGAGAAAAGCGCTGAGCCGTCGGTTCTCTTCGTTGGCGCGATGGATGGACGGAAGCGCGGGCGATTTCTGCTCGACGGGTTTCTCACGACCATCCGCGCCGCGCATCCCAATGCGTCGCTGACGATGGTTGGCGATTCGGGGCCGGAGCATCCCGGCGTGCGCTATGTCACTGGCGTCAGCGACGCGGAACTCGCGTCGTTGTATCGACGTGCCTGGGTGTACGCATCCCCGAGCAGCTACGAAGGCTTCGGTCTGCCGTACCTCGAGGCGATGGCATGCGGTACGCCGGTCGTCGCATCGGAAAACCCCGGCAGTGTCGATGTGCTGGCTGGCGGCTGTGGCGTGATGCCGGTCGACGAAGACTTTGCAAGTGCCGTTGCATCGCTGCTCGGGGACGAGGCGGCACGAACCCGGCTCTCCCGCGCTGGGTTGATGCGAGCCCAGGATTTCTCGCTCGCGAGAATGCTGGACGGATACGAGAAGGTCCTGTTCGAGCTGACGGGCGTCTATGTCAAGTCAATGGCTTCCATCTAACGTCCTCGGACACACTTTCGAGACCGCCTCAGTTCGGATGGAGACTGAGCGCGCGCAGTGGGGGTGGTCCGAGGCGTTCGTCGCGATCCTGCTGTTGTGGAACGTTCTGCTCTTCGTTCCCGGTGCGCAGTCGTATCGCACCGTCGTGCGCGCAATGCCCTACGTCGTGAGCGGCGCGGCACTGGCGTACTACTTCCGTCAGGGTAGTGGCGAGGGCATTCCCGGCAGCGCGAAATGGTTGCTCATATCCTTCGTGGTGCTGTTGTTGAACCTCCTGCACGAAACGGCTCACTCCATGGCCGGGTCCGCGCAGATCGTGTTTCAAGTCTGCATCTCTGCGCCCGCGTTCTGGATGGCCCGCTCGATACGAAGTGAGACGCAGCTTCGGCGCGTCATCTGGGTTGTGTTTCTCGGGAGTGCGATTGGTTCGACGGTTGGTGTTCTCCAGGTCTACTTTCCTCAGCGCTTCATGCCACCTGAGTTCAGCGTGCTGGCTCGCTCGCTGAACCCCGAGATCGTGAACTCCCTCACGTACATCGGCGCCGAGGGGCGCGAGATTATTCGCCCGCCCGGTCTGAGCGATTTGCCTGGTGGCGCCGCGGTAGCCGGAATGATGACGATGGTGTTGGGGCTCGCGCTGGCCCTTGGCCGTCACGAACGATGGTTTGTGCGCGCCGGCTGCGCGGCAGCAGCGGTGGTCGGCATGACCGCGCTCTACCTGACGCAGGTCCGGTCACTGACGCTCGTCGCCGCGGCCAGCGTTGGACTCTTCGCGTTGATGCGAATCCGCCAGGGGCGAACGCTGGAAGGCGGGGTGACGTTGGCCCTGGGGGCATTGCTCGTCGTCGGTTCGTACGTGTGGGCGCTCGCGGTCGGTGGCGACGCGGTCTCGGACCGATTCTCCGGCCTGGCCCAGGATGGCGTGCTGCGCGTATTTCAGGAACAGCGAGGGTCGTTCATTCGCTACACGCTGACGGAAATGCTGTACGAATTTCCTCTCGGAGCGGGACTGGGCCGTTGGGGAATGATGCAGGTCTACTTCGGGGACCCGACCCTGTGGCATGCCCCGCCGATTCACGTCGAAGTGCAGTTGACGGGTTGGTTGCTCGATGGTGGGGTGCCGCTGTGGTTTGTATACGGCGGTGCCTTGTGTGCCGCTGTGCACTTCACCTATCGGGCTGCGGTGCGAGCTCTGACACGCGGGATGGAGGACATGGCCACGATCGCGCTCTGTCTTCAGTTGACGATCCTGTGTCTGTGTCTGACCGGCCCGGTCTTCAATACCCAAATCGGGATTCTGTTCTGGGGAATTACCGGCGGATTGTTCGGCGCAGTGCGCGCGTCCACCGCGCGGCACAACAGCGATCTCGAAGACGCGGTGTATGAGTCATAGCCGCCTGCGCCGGTTTCTGACCGGACTTGGCGTTGGATACGTCCACACGATCGCCACGATCGTTGTCGGACTATGGCTGACGCCGTTTCTGTTGCGGCAACTCGGCGCCCACGACTACGGTCTGTGGCTCCTTGGTGGACAGGTATTGGTGTACCTCGCGCTGCTCGATCTCGGTGTGGTGGCGCTCGTACCGAGAGAGATTGCCGGGGCGGTCGGTGCAGCCGACGATGTGCATGGAAAACAGCGCCGGTTGATTGGCGAGACCGTGCGGCTGATCTGCTGGCAGATGCCGTTCGTCGTGTTGGCCGGCGCAATCGCCATCCTCATCCTGCCCGCTGAGTGGGCGGCCTTGAGGTCGCCGCTCTCTATCGTCGTCGTCACCTTCGTGGTGACGTTTCCGTTAAGGCTGTTCGGCGCGATTCTGCAAGGCCTGCAGGACCTGGCGTTCCTCGGCGCCTCGCAGGTGACGGCGTGGATCGCAGGAACGGTCGTCGTGGTGATCGCGGTGGCGATGAACGGGGGACTCTATTCGTTAGCGTGGGGCTGGGTCGGGACGCAGTTGGTTGGAGCGGCGATGAATTGGCACCGCCTTCGCGCGAATTTTTCTGAGGTCGTGCCCGACACCATCCCATCGCTTGGCGCGCGCACCGTCGTACGTCATCTGAAGCGCAGCGGATGGATCAGCGTCAGTCAGCTTGCGCAGGTGCTGCTCGCGGGAACCGACCTCGTGGTCGTGGGCGAGTTGCTCGGACCCGAAGCCGTGGTCCCGTACGCATGCACGGCCAAGCTTCCGATGCTGCTGGCGAATCAGCCGCAGATGTTCATGCAGATGGCGCTCCCGGCGCTGAGCGAGCTGCGAACGACTGCTTCACGTGAACACCTGTTCAATGTCGCGCGCAGCATGGCGCAGGTCATGCTGCTGCTCAGCGGTGGCATTGTGACAGTCGTCCTGGCAGTGAATGGTTCGTTCGTGGCGTGGTGGGTCGGTGAGACACGTTTCGCCGGGCAGGGTCTGACCGCACTCATTCTGTTCACGATGTTGGTGCGCCACGCGAATGCCACGCTCAACTACACGTTGTTCTGCTTCGGCTACGAGCGTCGCATTGCGTTGACGACGGTCAGCGACGGGCTGCTCGGCCTCGCGTTGATGCTGCCACTCGTTTCTGCGTTCGGTCTGCACGGCGCCGTAATCGGGTCGCTCGCCGCGGTGTGCCTGGTCAGTGTCCCTGCGAATCTTCTGGCGCTGGCGCGAGAAGAAGGCGTCTCGCCATTCGCGTTGTTCAAAGCGCTTGGACCGTGGTCGATGCGGTTCGTGCCGATCGTCGGTGCCGTGTCGGTGCTGCCGTTGGTGTGGACGTCCAGCGGTCTATGGTCATTTGCGCCTCTTGCCGCGGCGGTCGGGCTTGTCTACGCAATCGTGATGGTCCCCGCTGCTCAGGCCCCTCCGCTCGGTCCGATGCTGATGACGCGGCTGCGACCGTGGCTCGCTCGTGTACGACCGCTCGAACGATTCGCCAAAGCTGCCGGGGTGCCCGCCCGATGAACGTTGCCCACATTGTGCCGGCGCTGTTCGGACCCGACGGGATCGTGGGTGGGGCAGAGCGATATGCCTTCGAGCTGGCGCGCCAGATGGCCGGCCGAGTCCCCACGACGCTGATCACCTTTGGTGAGCAGCCGCGCACCGAGCAGGTCGGCGCGTTGCGCATCAGAACGATCGGAAGCCCATGGCTCGTGCGTGGGCAGCGTACCAATCCATTCAGCCTCGAAACCTTTCGCGAAATCCGCGACGCTGATGTCGTCCATTGCCATCAGCATCATGTCCTCGTCAGCAGTGCCGCCGCGGCGTGGTGCCGAATCACGGGCAGGCGCGTGTTCGTCAGTGATCTCGGTGGTGGTGGTTGGGACGTGTCGGCGTACGTGTCCACTGATTCCTGGTTCCACGGACACTTGCACCTCAGCGAGTACAGCCGTCGCATTCATGGACACGCTGAACTTGCTCGCGCATGCGTCGTCGGCGGCGGCGTAGATACGGAAAAGTTCTCGCCTCGCGCCTCAGTGCTCCGCGATGGCGGCGTGCTGTTCGTCGGCCGGCTGCTTCCGCACAAGGGCATCTCGGATCTGATTCGTGGGTTGCCGGACGGCATGCCGTTGACGGTTGTGGGTCCGGTGCCGGATGCCGCCACGCGAGATCGGTTGGTCGCGTTAGCGCACGGCAAGGACGTGACATTCAAGCACGGTCTCGACGATGAGGCGTTGGTGCGCGAGTACCGGCGGGCGATGTGTATCGTGCTGCCGAGTGTTTATCGCACCGACGAGGGCTACGAGACGCGGGTGCCAGAACTCCTTGGACAGACGCTGCTCGAAGGCATGGCCTGCGGTGCGCCAGCGATCTGCACGGACGTCGCCAGCATGCCCGAAGTCGTCCAGCATGGCGTCACCGGCTTTGTCGTGCCCCCGAACGACCCGGCGAGTCTTGGCGAGCGGCTCGCCTGGCTTCGTGCACATCCAGACGAGGTGGTCCGCATGGGGTTCGCTGCGCGCCGGCGTGTGCTCACGCACTTCACCTGGGCGAATACCGTGACTCGATGCCTCGACGCTTATGGGTCAGCGCTGCCCCACGGCGCCGTGCGGTCAGACGCGTCAATCCACAACGGCGCGCGCGGGAACGCATCCGCGTGAGCGTCTGGCACATCATCACGAGTGAATATCCGCCCGATGTCGGCGGCGTGGGCGACTACACGCGTCAGATCGCCGAGGGTCTCGTCCGCATGGGCGACGAGGTGCACGTGTGGTGCCCGCACGGTGGCACCGAACGAGCCGATGGCCCGCAGGTGCATTCCGAACTCGGCGACATCAGGCCGGCTGACTTGAGGCGGGTTGACGAACGGTTGCGCGAGTTCGGCGGACCGCGGCGCCTACTTGTGCAATGGGTGCCGCACGGTTTTGGCTATCACTCGATGAACGTGTGGTTCTGCGTGTGGCTTGCGAAACGTGCGAAGGCAGGCGACCACGTCCAGCTCATGGTCCACGAGCCGTATCTCGAGCTTCGACGCGGGCCGATTCGCCATGTCGTGATGGCGTGTATGCATCGGCTGATGACGATCGTTCTGTTGCGCGCTGCTCACAAGGTATGGCTATCCATTCCAGCGTGGGAACGACTGATGCGTCCCTATGCGCTCGGGCGCAAGGTACCGATGCAGTGGTTGCCAGTGCCGGGTTGTGTCGTCGACGATGTGCCATCGGCGACGGCGGTTCGATTGAAGTACGCGACGGAGGACGCCCACCTGCTCGGGCACTTCGGGTCGTACGGCGACGCCGTGACCGCACTGCTTCAGGAACGCTTGCCCGCGATCATGGAACGTACGCTGATGCCTTCGCTTCTATTGCTCGGATCAGGCAGCGAGCGCTTTCGTGAGGAGCTGATTCGGCAACACCCGAACTGGGAGTCACGCGTTCACGCGACTGGTTATGTGTCGCGATCCGATCTCGGTGCCCACATCGACGCGTGCGACCTGTTCCTGCAGCCGTATCCGGACGGCATCAGCTCTCGGCGAACCAGCGCGATGGCCTGCCTGTCTCGACGGCGGGCGGTCGTCACGACGAGCGGTCATCTCACGGAGCCCTTGTGGTCGGACACCGGTGCGGTTGCGATCGCTCGTGTGTCCGATGTCGGTGCCTTTACATCGGCGGTGATCAATCTCCTCGAGCACGACGATGAACGGGTGGCCTTGGCGGCACGCGGTCAACAGATCTGTGACAGACACTTTTCGGTGACGCAGGTCCTTGATACGTTGAGAGCGGCCTGATGCGCATCGCCATCCTCAACTGGAGCAATCGTCGCATTGGCGGCACAGGCACCTATCTCAGCACGCTGATGCCGCACCTGCAGCGGGCCGGACACGAAATTGCGCTGTGGCACGAGGTCGACACACCCGCCGACTACGACCTTATCGCGACGCCTGCAGACACGCCGGCATGGTCGGTCGCGGACCTGGGACTCGAAGCCGCGCTCGCGCAGCTATCTGAATGGCATCCGGACCTGCTCTATGCGCACGGGTTGCTCGATCCGCATGTCGAACGACGCACCCTCGACATTGCGCCGGCCGTGTTCTTCGCCCACAACTACTACGGCACGTGTATCAGCGGTGCGAAGACGTTCAAGCGCCCGGTAATCCAGCCGTGTGATCGGCGGTTCGGTTGGCAGTGCCTGGCACGGTACTACCCGCGCCGATGCGGCGGGTGGAATCCGGTGACGATGATGCAATTGTTCCGTCAGCAGCGCGATCGTCTCGAGCTGCTCTCACGATACCGCGCGATCGTGACGCACTCGGAGCACATGCAGAACGAATACATCAATCACGGATTGACCGCGTCGCGTGTGTTCAACGTGAAATACGGATCCGATCTCGATTCGCCGAGCGAGGCATGTGGGTCGGCGGTCGCGAACGTCGACGACAGCGGACCGTGGCGCCTGCTGTTTGTCGGTCGCATGGAACAGTTGAAGGGAGGCCGCGAGCTTCTCGAGTCGGTACCGCACGTGGTGGAGGCGCTCAGCCGACCGGTGGAGGTGACGTTCGCTGGTGACGGCCCTGAGCGCGCGTCATGGGAGAGCATGGCCTCGACCTTACGCAGCGAGCGAATCCAGGTGAACTTCACCGGTTGGGTGGGCCGCAACGAAATCGATGCGTTGTTTGCGCGTTCTGATCTCCTGGTCTTGCCGAGTCTCTGGCCGGAGCCGCTTGCTCTTGTCGGTCTCGAGGCGGGACGACACCGTTTGCCTGTCGCGGCATTTGCCGTCGGCGGCGTCGTCGATTGGTTGATTCCGGGTCGTAATGGCTATCTCGCGCCCGGAGATCCGCCGACCGTGCAGGGACTGACGGCGGCCATTGTTGCGTGTTTGCGAAATCGGCAGACCCACGCTCGCCTCCGCGACGGCGCCGGGGCGTTTTCGACCGAGTTCTCCTTCGATTCGCATGTCGAGCTGTTGCTGCAAGTCTTCAGCGAAGCGGTCCGCGCTGCGTAATCGATGCGCATCCTCGTCGCTCACAACGTGCCTCGGGCGAGAACGGGTGGCATGAGCCGTTTGATGGCGTTCATTCACGACCACATCGAATCGGCCGGTCACGACGTGGACTATCTCTGCGCCGATGACGTCCCGGACTCGGGCGGATGGTGGGGACGGCGTGTGGCGTTTCCGATGGCGGTTCGCGCGCGGGCCATCGCGGCCGAACGCGCCGGCCGCCCTTATGACGTCGTGAACGTGCACGAGCCGATCGCCGCGCCGCTTCTGCTGCGCCGCCGCGCGCACTCGGCATCGGTCGTCGTGACGAGCCATGGCCTGGAGCGTCGCGCCTGGGAACTGGCGAAAGAGGAAGGGCGGCTTGGGCGCGAAGCGCCCGGCTGGCGCACGCGGGTGACTTATCCACCAACCGCGCTGTGGCCCGGTGAGTTCGCCCTGCGCCGCGCCGATCACGTCTTCTGCCTGAATGACGAGGACAAGCAGATCCTCGTCACGGACTTTGATCGACAGCCAGCCACCATCACGAAGGTCACTCCCGGCGCTGATCCGATCTACGCCACGGCCGCCGAACGACGTGACTATTCGCGCGCGACGCGCATCATGTTTGCCGGCACGTGGCGGAAGAACAAAGGCATCGAAGACCTCGTGCCCGCATTTGCGACCTTCGCTGAACGTCACGCCGACGTGATCCTTCACGTCGTCGGCGCTGGTGCGTCGCCGGAGTTCGTCCGAGCGCAGTTTCCGGAACAGCTCCACTCGCGGATCGACTGTCACACGCCTGGCGATGAAGTCGGCATGGCGCAGGCGTTTGCGGCAGCCGACATCTTCCTGTTGCCGAGTCTGTTCGAAGGGACTCCGCTCACGCTGATTCAAGCGATGCTGAGCGGCCTTCCCATCGTCACGACGCCGACGTGTGGAATGAAGGACGTCATCACCGACGAGTGCACCGGTCTTTTCGTGCCGATCCGATCGTCCAGTTCGATTGTTCGCGCGCTCGAACGGTTGAAGACTGAACGAGCGCTGCGTGAATGCCTGGGGCGGGCTGCTCGGACTCAGTCGATCACGAACTATTCATGGGAACGTTCGGCGGAGCCAGTGCTTCGCGCGTACGAGGGGCTACGATGAGCGCAACTGCACGGGCCGCCTACGACGTCTGGCACGGACAGCACCACGTCGATCGCGAGACCGACACACCATGGCACCGTCTGCTCTTCAGGCATCTGGACGCGGCGAGAGACGTGACCGGCCGGCAGGTGCTCGAAATCGCGTGCGGGCGGGGAGGCCTGGCGAGTCGTCTTGTGGCGCTGCACCCGGCTCACTTGATCGCCGCGGACTTTTCGATCACGGCGCTCGCGAAAGGCCGAGCGTTCGCCCAGTCCATCGGACATTCCGCCATCTCATGGTCGGTGAGCGATCTTCATGCGATTCCGATGAGGGACGAGGCGTTCGACACGGTGATTTCCTGCGAATCGATCGAGCACCTCGAGCGGCCGACGCTGGCGTGCAACGAGTTCGCGCGCATCTTGCGGCCGAACGGAAGGTTGTACCTGACGACGCCGAACTATTTGGGCCTCTTGGGTCTCTATCGCGGGTACGCCCGGCTGAAGGGAAAGCCCTTCACCGAGGAAGGGCAGCCGATCAATCGATTCATGCTGTTGCCGATGACCTGTCTCTGGTTGAGGCGCGCCGGCCTGCGGATTCACACCGTTGACGCTGTAGGACATTACCTGCCTTGGCCGGGTCGGCCGCCGATCAGCTATCCGTCGCTTGAATCGATGCGACCGCTGCGATGGTTCGCGCATCACTCGTTAATCGTCGCGGAGAAGCGGTGAGCGCCGCGGCGATGCGCCTCAACATTGGCTGCGGGCAGAAGCGGCTCGATAACGCCGTGAATCTCGATATCAGTGCCGATGTCGGCGCCGATGTCGTCCACGATCTCAATTGCCGCCCGTGGCCCTTCGACGCCGGGTCCTTTGACGAAGTGCATGCGTACGATGTCCTCGAGCACGTTGACGACGTCGCGAAGACGCTCGAAGAGATCCATCGCATCTGCCGTCCTGGCGCATCTCTGCATGTGACCGTGCCACATTTTTCGAGCGCGAATGCGTTCACCGACGTGACCCATCGGCACTGGTTCGGGTGGCGCAGCTTCGATCCGTTCGATGCGGCGCACATGCACTCGCATTATTCCCGGGCCCGCTTCAATCGACGACAGATTCGAATCAGCTTCGACCAGACGGTCGTCAATCGGGTCATCTTCCGCCTCGCCAACCGCTGGCCTCAGGAGTATGAACGCCGCTGGGCCTGGATGTTTCCGGCCTGGTTCCTGTACGTCGAGCTCGAAGCCCTCAAGTAGCCGATACCCTCCGGATTTCCCCGCGATCTGCCGATAACGTCGCCGAGTGATATGGCTGAGCTCAGCCTCCCGCGAGTGTTGTTCTTCGTCGAGGGATACACCGACATTCGCTTCGTCGTCGGTCTCAGCGAAGTCTGTGACCTCACGATGGCGGTGCCCGCTCGCGCCTATGAGGAGAGCGGCTTGAAGGCACGTGTCGCCGCGAGTGGCGCCAGGCTGCAGGTGCACGAGATTGCCGGCGGTCGCGCATCGTTTCAGCTGCGATCGTTCGCGTTCTTGTGGAACGCCATCCGCGACTTCGACGTGGTGTTCTCGCAAGAGATGTTGCGAGGGTCGCTGAATGCGACGCTCGTGGGCGCGCTGCGTGGCGTACCTGTCGTCACGTCGATGGCACTGCCGCCGGTGGAGTACTTCCGGTGCCGGCGCGAGCGGGGCCAGATCGGTGCTGTCCGCGCCTGGCTGGGCGAAGTCGTGATTCGCTCGCTGCTCGTCATCAACGGCAAGGCTGCGACCGCGTGTGTCGCGCTCGGACCGTATCTTCGCGACCTGGCCAGCC
>DATCXH010000042.1:0-4350 GCA_036565925.1 Vicinamibacterales bacterium | reverse complement strand
TCGCACCGACAAGCGTCAGCCGCCTTGCACCGACCCGCCGAAGGGTCTTCGCACCGACAAGCGTCAGCCGCCTTGCACCGACACGCCGAAGGATCTTCGCACCGACAAGCGCCAGTCGTTTTGCACCGACCTGCGCAGGGTCCTCGCACCGACAAGCGCCAGTCGTTTTGCACCGACCCGCCGCAGGGGCCTCGCACCGACAAACGTCAGTCGTCTTGCACCGACACGCCGAAGGGTCTTCGCACCGACAAGCGTCAGCCGTCTTGCACCGACCCGCCGACGGCTCCTCGCACCGACGAGTCCTGCAACATCCGACTATTCCGGGCTCAGCACGAAGAATGCCGAGGGCAAGCCTGCGCCCGAGGTCCAGGTTCAGGCGCGCACAGGCCGCTGCGCGGCATTGAGATCGCGACGCAGTTCTTCGGCGTTGCGCCGCGGCCCATACCCCGGCGTATCGCGCTGAATCCGCCAGCTCTCGCTGAGAGGACCGATATCCACGACGTCGAACCCAAAGCGATCGATCAGCTGCGCAACCACGCGCTTCGCGTCCGCGTCGTCGCCGGCAATGGCGAGTGCCCGCCGATTGGGCGTTCCCGCAGGCTGTCCATCGGTCGTCAGGGCTGCCGCGTAAATGTGATTGAACGCCTTGACGACCTTCGATCCCCGCAGGTGCCGTTGCACCAGCTCTGACGTCGTCAGCTCTTCGTTGTCGAGTTCGCGAATGTGGCCATCGCGCTGCGGGTAGTAGTTGTTCGTATCGATGACGATCTTGCCCTCGAATGGTGCGGCC
The DNA here is from genome assembly GCA_036565925.1 of Vicinamibacterales bacterium. GTDB lineage: Bacteria > Acidobacteriota > Vicinamibacteria > Vicinamibacterales > UBA2999 > Gp6-AA40. The sequence continues at coordinate 3,560 of DATCXH010000042.1, read as the reverse complement.
GGTAGGTCCGTGACGTTCTTCAGCGGAATCGTCACGACCACGAGGTCGCTGGCTTCGACCGCCTCCGTCGAGGTACCGGCACGCGCCTGCGGTCCCAACTCGTGCACCAAGTCCTTCAACGTCTCCGGCCCCCGCGAGTTGCTGATTACGACGTCATATCCATGCTGCACGGAGAGCCGCGCCAGCTGACTTCCGATGTGTCCTGCGCCGATGAGTCCGATTCTCTTTGGTGTCACGGTTGACCTCCTGTCCCAGCGGAGCGGAGGCGCGTCGGTGGTTCCTTGTGCGACCCACGCGAGCTCTTCTGGCCTGCAGCGCTGTTCCGCGACCGGCATGAGCAACTGTCATGCCCTTGCCTTGTCGATGTGCGCCGCTCCAGCGACTCGCTCCGATGATGAACGTGTCTTTTCACAGGCAGAGCGCAATGACGGGTATGGAGCTTGCGTCCCTGACGGTCGGGGAGGGGCTCTAATGCACGAGCATGATACGGAGAACGTGGACCATACGCAGGAACACGGCGGACGCCGGCAGACGCCGCGCGAACGGAACGCCGCGGATCAGCCGCGCGAGGAAAAGGGAATCGAGCCGCGCCGGCCGGAGACCATGCCGCGCGCCGAGGACGACGCGAAGACGTTCGCCAACAGTCCCGAATTCCACGACCGGGTGCCGAAGCGCGATTGACGGGTTGGGCGCTGGGTCGTGTCTGACCTGCGTGGCGCGGTCCGGGAAATCCAAGTCCCTGCCAAGGAGATTAATCGAGTGTAATACTCCGGCCATGACTACTAGCGCTTCGAACCCGTACGCCGATTGGCTGGAACGATACCGCCGCGCCTGGATCGAACGAGACGCAGACGCCGCGAGCCGGTTGTTCACGGAAGACGCCACGTATCGCGAGCAGCCTTTCGAGGCGCCGTTCGTCGGGCGTGGAGCGATTCGGGACTATTGGGCCAGAGTCACCGCGCCGCAGACGAGCGTGGAGCTTCGGTACGGACAACCGATCGTCAACGGCAATCGTCTCGCCGTGGAATGGTGGGCGAACCTGCAGACGAGCGACGGCCCGCTCACGCTCGCCGGCGAGTTCCTGCTACTGTTCGCCGAGAACGGCGACTGTCGTGAGTTGCGCGAGTACTGGGTGCTCACGCAGGAACGCGTCGAGCCACCGCCCGGCTGGGGTGCGTGAGGTCTACGTCACATCCCTCGCATCAGCGCCACCCGAGCTCGGGCGCGACGAACTTGAGGATGCTCTCGATCGCGTGAGCGTTATAGTCCACGCCCAACTGATTCGGGACGGTCAGGAGCAGCGTGTCCGCGGCAGCGATCGCTTCGTCCGCGGCGAGCTGCTTCACCAGCACGTTGGGTTCAGCGGCGTACGAGCGGCCGAAGATCGCGCGGGTGTTTGCGTCGATGTAGCCGACCTGATCCTGGCTATGGCCCTCGCGTCCGAAGTAGGCGCGGTCGCGATCGTCAACCAGCGCGAAGATGCTACGGCTCACTGACACGCGCGGCTCACGCTCGTGCCCGGCCTCCTTCCACGCTTCGCGGTACGCCTCAATCTGTTTGCGCTGTTGCACGTGCAATGGCTCACCGGTCTCATCGTCTTTGAGCGTCGAGCTCTGGAGGTTCATCCCGAGTTTCGCCGCCCACTGTGACGTGGCGTTCGAGCTCGAGCCCCACCAGATCCGCTCGCGTAGTCCTTCCGAGTACGGCTCGACGCGAAGCAGCCCCGGCGGATTCGGAAACATCGGCCGCGGATTCGGTTGTGCGAAGCCGTCGCCTTTGATCACCTCGAGGAACACCTCGGCATGACGACGGGCCATGTCCTGGTGCGTCTCGCCCTCAGCGGGCGCGTAGCCGAAGTAACGCCAGCCGTCGATCACTTGCTCCGGTGAGCCGCGACTGATGCCGAGTTGCAATCGGCCGCCGGAGATGACGTCAGCCGCTCCGGCGTCTTCGGCCATGTAGAGCGGGTTCTCGTAGCGCATGTCGATGACGGCTGTGCCGATCTCAATCTTTTTGGTGCGTGCGCCGACGGCAGCGAGCAGCGGGAAAGGCGAGCCGAGTTGGCGAGCGAAGTGGTGGACCCGGAAGTAAGCGCCATCGGCGCCCAGCTCCTCGGCGGCGACGGACAGCTCGATTGACTGGAGCAGCGCGTCAGCCGCCGTGCGCACCTGCGAGTGGGGTGATGGCGTCCAATGGCCGAATGATAGGAACCCGATCTTTTTCACACTCCTATTGTCCTGCAAGGCATGTGAATCTCCTGATACCCCGTTGCGGGAGCACGCTGACCATCGCGTGGTGTATCTTGCCTCTGCCCGTTTTGTCAGGAGGTCTCGTGCGTCTGGTTCCCCTTGCAAGTGCGCTCTTGCTGATAATCATTGGCAATGCGTCCCGAGTGGACGCACAAAGCGTCGAGCCCGGCCGACGTGTCTTCGCCAGCCGCTGTGCGGCGTGCCACGGAACAGAAGGTGGCGGTGGCGAACTCGGTCCGTCCATCGTCGCGCGCGTTCCGTTGCGCACTGACGCCGATCTCGAAGCCGTGATTCGCGAGGGATTGTCCGGCGCCGGAATGCCGGCGTTCGCGAATCTGACGAAATCCGAGAGCACAGATCTGATCGCGTTCCTCAGGACGCTTCGTCCACGCGCGGGAACGGCTCCGGAGCGGACGAGCGTGACGCTCGCAGATGGCTCGTCGCTGGCAGGCCTGGTCTTGAATCAGAGTGTCGGTGAACTGCAGTTGCTCGGCGACGATCGCCGCACGCATCTCCTGCGCGAAGCGACCTCTGGCCGCTATCGCGAAGTGACGTCGCAGACCGGTTGGACGATGTACAACGGGCAACCGAGTGGCAATCGCTACAGCGCATCGACACAGATCACGCCTGCCAATGTCTCGCGGCTCACGCCGCAGTGGGTGTTCACGTTGCCCAACACGTCACAGGGACAGGTGACGCCTGTCGTCGTCGACGGCGTGATGTACGTGAGCGCGGCAAATGATCTGTACGCACTCGACGCCGGTAGTGGCCGTCAGATCTGGAACTATCGGCGTCCGCGTACGCGCGGACTGGCCGGCGTGGCGGCCCGCGGCGTGAATCGCGGTGTCGCCGTCAGCGGCGATCGAGTCTTCATGTCCACGGACCACGCGCATCTCATCGCGCTCAATCGTGCCAGCGGCGCGCTCCTGTGGGAGACCGAGATGGCCGATTGGCATCAGAACTACAACGGCACAGGCGCGCCGATGATCGTCGGCAATCTGGTGATCTCCGGCATCGCGGGAGGAGATGAGGGCGCGCGCGGGTTCGTCGCCGCATACGATCAGGCCACCGGTAAGGAGGTCTGGCGATTCTGGGCCGTGCCAGCGCGCGGCGAACCCGGATCGGATACGTGGAAGGGCAGTGCGATCGATCATCCCGGCGCGGCCACCTGGATGACCGGCAGCTACGACGCCGCGCTCGACACGCTGTATTGGGCAATTGGCAACCCAGGGCCGGACATGATCGGCGACGATCGTCAGGGCGACAACCTGTATTCCGATTCGGTCGTCGCACTCGACGCCGACACCGGCA
>DATCXH010000970.1:0-10832 GCA_036565925.1 Vicinamibacterales bacterium | reverse complement strand
CGGTCGGCTTTAATCTCTGTCGTATAGCGCTTGTTGCCGTCCTTGTCGTCCCACTGGCGCGTCTGCAGCTTGCCCTCGACGTAGATCTGTTTGCCCTTGGTCAGGTATTCCTGCAGGCTCTCAGCCGGCTTACCCCACAGCACCACACGGTGCCACTCCGTCTTTTCCTGGCGCTGATTGTTCCGATCGTTCCAGACCTCAGTCGTAGCGAGATTCAGCGTCGAGACGGCCGCACCACCGGGGGTGTAGCGGAGCTCGGCGTCGCGACCCAGATTCCCGACGAGAATGACCTTGTTTACGCTTCCCATGTCCTGTCCTTTCGGGCGAGCGTTCTTCGCCCCTACGGCTGCAGTAACTGCGGCCGTGCCATGTGAGGCCGAGCCCGCAGGCTCTGCCTCTGCACCGACACTTTACAGGGTTTTCGTGACAGGGGAGGTCACGATCTCGCGACAATGTGGAGCGAGGGTGCGTCGCCTCTACGGACGCGGCGCCGCGGCCTGACGCCCCAATCGGTCGAGCGCCTGTTTGGCGAGTCCTGCGCTCGGTGTATCTGGATAGGTCTTGAGCAGCATCTCGTACGACGCACGCGCCGCTTCAGGGGTCCCGAGCGATTCCTGCGCCTTGCCGCGTTTGTAGTACGCCTCGGGCACCCACATCGAACGTGGGAACTTCTGAATCGCCGCCGTGTAGGCGTTCACCGCATCGGGGTATCGCTTCTGCTGCGAGTACGTCTCGCCGAGCATGAACTGCGCCTCGGCCGCGGCCTCGCTGGTTGGGAACGTCTTCAGTAACGACTCGAACCCGCTGACCGCGCTCGCATATGAGCCGGAGAAGTAGTCGCTCTTCGCAGTGTCGAGCATGCGTGACGGTGAGAGTCCGAGCGTTGATGCGCTCTGAGACGCCGGCGGTGCCACTGGGGGCGGGACGGTCGGATCGGCTGCACTCGTCTCCGGAGACGGGGACGGTGCCGCGCCCGAGAACATCGATGGCAGCGAAGTAATAGTCGTTCGCAGCGCCTCGACTTCATCAGCGACTTTTCGTAGCCGTGTATCGGTGTCCTGCGACCGCTCACGAACCGCGCTGACATCGTCGCTGAGTTTCTGGATCAGGAGTTTCTGATCGGCGAAGCGTTGTTGCGCCTCCTTGTCGGAGGCGTCGAGTCTCGCGTTGAGCGCCTTGAGTGCATCGCCGATCTGCGCCAGCGTGAGCGCGAGTTGCTGCGTCTGCTCCTGGAGCATACGCAGCTCGGCGCTCATTTGCTGATGCTCGCGGTTCTGAGCGACCGCCGGAACGGCCAGCGCGAGTACCGCGAGCGCAAGCGTCGATCGAACGAGGTTCTTGTGCATGCCGTCTCTCAACACTCTACTTCGACGTGATGACGAAGTGACCACGTCGATTCTTGGACCATGCGTCCTCGGAGTGTCCCATGTCGAACGGGAACTCCTTCCCGTAACTTACAACACGGATCCGCTCCGGAGAAACACCGAGCGACGACAGATATGTCTTGACCGCTACAGCACGACGTTCGCCAAGGGCGAGGTTGTACTCGGCCGTTCCACGCTCGTCGCAGTGCCCCTCGATGGTGATTCCCCATGTCGTGAACTTCTTGAGCACTTGAGCGTTGGCCGACGCAACGGAGCGGCCCGACTCGTCCAGTTCAGCACTGTCGAGCCTGAAGAACACCGGCTTCAACGGAGACTCGCGGTTGAGGTCGTCGAGCGATTTGTTCGTGATCGTGTCCGCTGGGAGCCCGGTAGTGACAGGCACGTTGTCCTCGACGCGCTCTGCTGGAGGTGGAGGAGTCGGTGGTACCACCGCTGCTTCTTCGGCAGGCGGAGGCTGTGGCCCGGTAGCAACCTTCTTCTTGCCGCACGCGGCGGTGACGGTGATGGCCAGTGTGACCGCGACTACGATCGTCGTGTTCCTCATATCTCGCATGTGCTTCCTCAATAAGACGTCGCTTTCTAATTCGACCACGCTGGGGTTTGGTTGTTGCCCTCTCGCGTGATCTGACGGAGGCCGCGCCCATCGCGGCCAATCGTAAACACCTGAGTCCGTCCGCCTGCGCGGGTCGACGTGAACGCCAAATGCCGTCCGCCGGGGGCCCACGCCGGACCCTCGTTGGAGCCCTCGCCGAAGGTCAATGCCCGAATCTGGCCCGTAGAAACCTCGAGCACTTTTATGTCGTACCCCGGCCCGGTCGAGGCGGCGTATGCGATCTCATTGAAGGGCGGGGGCGACCACGTCGGCCGATCAGCTTCGGACTCATTTACGGTGAGCCGACGCACACCTGATCCGTCACTGCTGTTCATGACGTAGATCTGCGCTTTACCGGTACGATCTGAAGTAAAGGCAATCTGTGATCCACTCGGTGACCATGTCGGGCTCGAGTCGCCGGCCTGGTTGTTGGTGAGCCGGCGGAGGTTGCTACCATCCACATTCATCGCGTAAATCTCAGGGTTTCCATCGCGGCCGGACATAAAGGCGATCTGTTTGCCATCGGGCGAGAAGACCGGAAGGTAGTTCGTCCCTACACCCTTCGTCGGGTTTTGCAACACACCCTGATAGATGAGCGACACAAAAACGTCAGGGATAGGACGGAAAGTCGTGTATGCGAGCGCGCGCGCATCTGGCGACCATGACGGATTAAGGTTGAGCCGGCGGCTCACGGTGACTCTGCGTGCGTTCGCACCGTCATAGTCGCCGTAGTAGATCTCCTTCACTTGCCGGTTCTCGATGGTATCGCCCAAACGTACGCCATCACGATCGGAGACCCACGCCAGTTTCGTGCGCGCAACACCCTTCAGCCCGCGTTGCTGCTCGTGAATCTCATCGGAGGCAGTGTGTGCGTACAGTCGCGGATTATTTGCAGACCCGCTGTATTGCTTGGCGAACACCGAGGCTCTCGACTTTACGCTGAAGAGGCGTACCTGCACCGTCACTTCGTCCCCTTTTCGTTGCACGGTGCCGAACACGACTCCATCAGCGCCGAGCTCGCGCCAGCGATCGAATGGAATTGTCTCGGGAGTGCGCGCCACTGGGATGCTGCTGTACGTGTCGCGCGGGATCAGGTAGAACTCGCGTTCGAAGTTGAGGTCGTCCCACAGCACCTGGCCAATCGTTTTGGCGATGTCTGCGGCATCCGGTGTGAGCGCTACGAAGTCAGGCACAGCGTACCGAGGCGGAGTTCCCGGTGAATCGGTGCTGATTACGGTGGAGACTTCTGCCGGCTGTTGGCCTTGTCTCGCGGCTTTGATTACTGATGGTGCCACTACGAGCCCTGCGATGGCGATCGCCACCGATGTGAGTCTCAGGGTTATCTGCTGTCTGATCATGATCACCGCGTGTAGTCAAAACGTAAGTGCACGGTTAACGTCGGGTTTTCAAAGGCGGCCGGCAGGGGAGCGAGCCGCGTCAACTGCAATGCCCGCATCGAGGAGTTGTCGAGCGCAGCAAAGCCGCTTGACCGCTCGACTTGAGGCGACTGGATGGTGCCGTTCCTGAGGATCGTGAACTTCATCGTCGTCGATCCGACGATGCCCTGGTTTTGGTCCCACGACCGCCGGATCATTGTCACCATTTGCTCGATGTACTCGTTGCAGCAGAAGTCAGAAACGTCGAGCGTCACCGAAGACGCAGGGCTGTTGCTTCCCGCGCTGCTCAACCCAAAGCCCTGCCCTCGGACACGTGTATCGACCTTGGTAGTCCCTTCACGCGGAACCTCGCCCGTGCTCACGTTCTTTGCCGTCGCTTCGGCGGGCGCCTGTTTTGGTTTGGGCTGCTGGCGCGGACGGACTTTCGGATCCGGAAGGCTCATCGCCGGCTCCTTCGGCGCGGGCGGTGGCGGTACCGGCTTCACAGGTTCCTGTGGTGCTGCTGGGGCTTGCACGGCCTGACCACCGATCTGCGTCTGGCCACCGGTTTTGGGACCTGGTGCTCCGCTCAGACTGATGGTCATGACCTGCCGCGGCGCGTCGACACGCGGCCCTCCCACGAATACTGCGACTGTGGCCAGCGCGATGTGCGCGCCAATTGACCACACGATCATCGTCTTGAGCCCCTCGGGCTCGCGCGAGCGCGCGACGATGATGTCGGTCACGTTTTCAAGCATTGACTGCTTATCGCTCGGGCAACTCGGTGACGATGCCGACGTTCGCCACTCCGGCTTGTTTCAGCTGATCAAGTACGTCGATCAGGTTCTGCACCTGGAGTTCAGCGTCACCGCGCAGAAACACCTGCTTGTCATTGCGATTGACCATCTGTTGCCGAAGGCGTTCGGCGAGTACCTTGATGCCGATCGATTCCTTGCCGAGAAACACGCGTCCGTCCTGTCTAAAGCTTTTCGGCACATCCACGAAGATCCGCTCGCTCGAGATCTCTTCGGTCTGACGCGACTGCGGCAGCTTCAATTCAACGCCTCGCTGCAACATCGGGGCGGCGACCATGAAGATGATCAGCAGCACCAGCATCACGTCGACGAGCGGAATGACGTTGATCTCGGCGAGGGTCGGACCCACTCGCCGACCTCGCTGGTGCCGGCCACCGGCGTTCGGTGCGGAAGCAATGACCTTCGGCATTAGGTAAAGTTCCGTTCGGCGATGTTCAGGAACTCGAGCGAGAAGTCGTCCAGCTCTGCAGAGAAGTCCTTAACGCGGTGCACGAAGTAGTTGTAGGCGACGACCGCGGGAATCGCGGCGGCGAGTCCGGCCGCGGTGGCAATAAGCGCCTCGCTGATTCCCGGACCGACCACGGCCAAGTTCGTTTGACCCGTCGCACCAATCTTTTGGAATGCGATAGTGATCCCGACGACCGTGCCGAACAGTCCGATGAACGGAGTCACGCTCGCCGTTGTCGCGAGGAACGTGAGCCTCCGCTCGAGCTTGTTGACCTCGGTAGTTGCCGCACGGATGAGCGCGCGGTCAACGGCTTCGAGGCTCTTGAGCATAGGACGTGGCTGCGCCCCAGTCGGATTGGATGGGGTCTGACTGGTCAAGCGGAACTGGGCGTTGATCTCGGCATAGCCAGCTTGAAAGACTCCCACGAGAGGGCTTTGCGGCAGTGAGGGACAGATGGCCTGGACCTCGGAAAATTTTTGACTGCGACGGAAGACGTCAAGAAACGTCGCGGTCTGGCGTGCGACGCGGCCATAGGAAATCGTCTTGAAAAGGATGATCGCCCAGGAAACGATCGAGAACAGAATCAGGATCGCGAGAACGGCCTGGTTGAGTGGACCTGTCTCACGAAGAATTTCGAGTAAGCCACCGCTCCCAGCCAGCGGGGCAACGTCCTGCACCTGTAGTGCAAGGAAGCCAAACGTATACACCTATGCCTCCGAACATCGGGGTATGCGCCGCTGGGACAGCGCTGTCTAGGCAGACTAGCACGCGTCAGAAGTGCTGTCAAACATATGATACGATGGAAGTTCCGCCTACATGCTGCGCCTGCTTCGTATCCGCAACCTCGCGGTGATTGAGGCCGTCGAGGTCGAGTTCGAGCCGGGCTTCAATGTGCTGACCGGCGAAACGGGTGCAGGCAAGTCCATCGTCGTCGAGGCGGTTGGGCTGCTGCTTGGCGCGCGCGCATCGGCCGACCTGGTCCGAACCGGCGAATCGCAAGCCACGATTGAAGCGCTGTTTCAGGACGACCGTGACGGCAGCGAAATCGTCATTCGTCGTGAAGTCTCAAGCTCTGGTCGCAGCCGATCGTTCGTGAATGGCGACCTGGCGACCGCGACGGTGTTGCGCGATCTCTCGCAACGCCTCGTCGAAATCCATGGTCAGCACGAGCACCAGACGCTGCTCGATCCGCAGTCGCACCTACCGCTCCTCGATAGCTACGCAGAGCTCGGATCAGCCGCAGAGCACGTTGCCGTTTCCTGGCGTGCCTTCCGTCAGTTGCGCGACCAGTTGGAGCGTTCGCGGATGGACGGCCGCGAAAAGGCGGCGCGACTCGACTTGATTGCGTTTCAACTCAGCGAGATCGAGAAGGTCAGACCGGTGTCTGGAGAGGATGAGGAACTGGCCGCGACCAAGCACGTCCTCGCCAACGCCGAGCGAGTGCACCGCCTATGCGAAGAATCCTACGCCGCGCTATACGACAGCGATGATGCGGTGCTCGCGGGGCTGAGCGGAGTGTGGAAACGTGTCGGCGAGTTGGCAACGCTCGATGCGCAGTTCAGTGGCTACATTGAGGCGCGCGAGGGAATCAAGTCGCAGCTCGAGGACCTCGCCGATTTTCTCAGGAAGTACGCCGATGGGATTGACGCTTCGCCAGCCCGTCTGCAGCAGGTCGAAGACCGGCTCGCCAGCCTCGATCGACTGAAGCGGAAGTACGGACCGACGCTCGATGAGGTGATCGAGAAGGGACGGTCGCTGACCCGAGAACGGGATTTGCTGACGCAGACAGCCGAAAGCGTGGAGGGGCTGGAATCCGCTCTTGCAGAGGCGCGAGCGCGGTATCACAAGGACGCGCAGGAGCTCTCGAACGCACGGCGCGATGCGGCGAGTCGGTTCTCGAGTGAACTCGAGCGCTTACTCGGCGAACTGGCTATGGCTCACGCGCGATTCGAGGTCCGATTCAATGCCGACCCACTCACAGAGGAGTTGTGGACCGAGCGAGGCATTGACCAGGCGGAGTTCTTTCTATCCCCCAATCCGGGAGAGGAGGTGCGACCGCTCGCACGGATTGTCTCCGGCGGCGAGTTGTCGCGAGTCATGCTCGCGCTGAAGACGATGTCGGTTGACGAGGCCGAGCACAAGACGATGGTGTTCGACGAAGTGGATGCGGGTATTGGCGGTCGAGTGGCGGACGTGGTCGGCGGCAGGCTTGGCGCATTGGGAGACCGATTCCAGGTGCTATGCATCACGCACCTGCCGCAGATCGCCGCGCGCGCGTCCACGCACTTCCGCATCGACAAAGCGGTCCGCCGAGATCGCACGGTGACGACGGTTCAACGCCTCGACGGGGAAGGTCGTATTGAAGAAATCGGACGCATGATTGGAGGAGCGTCGGTGACCGAGTCGGTGCGGACGAGCGCTCGCGAATTACTCAGCGCGCCGAAACAGAGTGGACGAGGTCGCACCCATGACGCGGGGACGAGTGGGCACGCGAAAGGAAAACAGAAAGCGAAAGGCGAAAGCGAAAGCCGTCGGAGAATCTAAGGTTTCAGCAGGATGGCAAAGAGGTATCTCATCGAGACGTTCGGGTGTCAGATGAACGTCCACGACTCGGAGCGGATGGCGGGGTTGCTCGACCAGGCAGGTTACGAGTCCACGACAGACGATCGCGATGCGGACGTCATCGTCATCAATACGTGCAGCGTGCGCGAGCATGCAGAAGAGAAGCTGTATACGCGGCTCGGTGAATTGCGGGTTCTGCATGAGGAGACCGGGCGCCGGCCTGTCGTTGCGGTGGCGGGCTGCGTCGCGCAGCAGGAAGGTCCGTCGCTGCTGAAGAAATCGAACGGACGGATGATTGACGTCATCCTCGGCACGCAGCGTCTCAAGATGTTGCCGATGTTCGTGGAGCAGGCGGCGGACGCGCCGTTCCCTGCGGTCGATATCGCGCCGCTCGACGACGTCACGTTCCCGCTCGGCATCACGCATCGCCAGGACCCCGTCAAGGCGTACGTCACGATTATTGAGGGTTGCAACGATCACTGCGCGTTCTGCGTCGTGCCCTACACGCGTGGCCACGAGCGAATGCGCACGAAGGCCGATATTCTCGCCGACGTGCGCGAGGCGGTCGCCTCCGGGCGGAAGGAGATTCAGCTCCTCGGCCAGATCGTCAATCACTACTCGGCGCCCGACGATTCCGCCTGCGACTTTGCCGACCTTCTCGCGCACGTCAACGACGTCCCGGGCGTCGAGCGGATCCGTTTTGCGAGCCCGCATCCGCGTCACACGGGTCAACGGCTGATCGACGCAATCCGGGATCTCCCGAAGGTCTGCAAGCACATTCACCTGCCGGTGCAGTCCGGCTCGTCGACGATCCTCCGTGCGATGCGGCGACGGCATACCCGTGAGGAGTATCTGGACCTGCTTCAGCGGATCAGGGAAAGCGTGCCAGGCGTGACCCTGTCGACGGATATGATCGTCGGCTTTCCGGGCGAGACGGCTGAGGACTTCGAGGAAACGCTTTCGCTGACGCGGGAGGCGCGCTACCACAGCATGTTCTCGTTCAAGTATTCGCCGCGGCCGAACACGCTTGCCGCAAAACGGCTGTCCGATGATGTGGGCGAGGAGGAGAAGACGTCGCGGATCGTGGCGCTCCAGGCGCTCCAGCGTGAGATTCAAACCCGCCTGCACGAGGAAGCCGTTGGCACAACCCTCGAAGTGCTGGTGGATTCAGCGAGCCGTCGGCAGACGCACGAAGTTTCCGGGCGAACGAGCGGGAACACCGTAGTGAACTTCGCGGTGCCGACCGATACAACATTGCACACGCCCCCGGCCGGGTGGATCGGGCGAACGGTTCCGGTCCGCATTACGCGGGCGGGTCCGCACAGCTTGTGGGGTGAAGCCTACGCCGATCGTGCAACCCGCAATTGAAGCGATCGGGGCTTGAGGCGCGTCTGAAGGTTTGGGTGGAGAGCGAGCCATGCTGATCGAAATGAGCATCAAAGGCCTAATGGTCGACCCCATCACCAACATGCCCATCGTGATCCTGAAGGACAAACTGGGCGAGCGGGTCCTCTCCATCTGGGTCGGCATCTTCGAAGCCAATGCCATCGCCCTGCAGATCGAGAACGTGTCGACGCCCCGGCCGATGACCCACGACCTGCTCCGGAACATCATTGGCGACCTCGATGGCAGCGTCGATCGGGTCGTCGTGAGCGACCTGAAAGACAACACCTTCTTTGCGATCATTCATCTCACTGTCAGGGGAGAGCGCGTTGCAGTCGATGCGCGGCCGAGCGATGCCATTGCCCTGGCGTTGAGGACTCGCTCGCCAATCCTCGTGGAGGAGTCGGTCATCGACAATGCCAAGACGGTCGACTTCACGGCTGAGCCCGGCGATAATGCCCGGCTGCAAAAGTGGTTGGAAAGCCTTGATCCAGAGGAACTTGGCAAATATAAGATGTGATTGTCGGCCGGCCGACATTGCTCTTCGGTTGACACTCCCGAACCCCACCCCTACAATGGGCGCACTTCTTCCCAGATCTGCGCCCCGTGAAAATCGGTTCGATTCAACAGCTCAATCCTGACGCGGCTCGTCGCCGCGCCACGCTCGTGTCTCCGGCCTTGGTCGCATGATCGTCGCCATCGCAAACCAAAAGGGCGGCGTCGGCAAGACCACGACGGCGGGGAACCTCGCCGCTGCGCTGGCGATGCGCGGACGGAAGACGCTGCTCATCGATCTCGATCCGCAGGCCAACAGCAGCATCTCGTTTCTCGACCTCCAGACAATTGCCCGGAGCACATACGATGCGATTGCAGATCCTGCGTGTGAACTCGGACACATCATCCAGCCGGCGCAGTCGCTGAAGAATCTCTACATCGCGCCGGCGCGCATCGCGCTCGCCAAGCTCGAGGCGCGGCTGGTCGGGGAGCTGGACGCGCATTTCCGCCTGAAGGACAAACTAGAGAAAGTCATGGCCGACTACGCGCATGTCGTCATCGACTGTCCGCCGGCCCTGGGTCTGCTGACGGTCAATGCGCTCGTCGCGGCGACGCACTTACTGATACCGATCCAGTCGTCGTACTTCGCGCTCGAAGGCACCGATGACTTGCTCGAGACGATCGAGAAAGTGCGGCAGCGGCCAAACCCGGGTCTGCGGATTCTGGGCGTCGTGATCACGATGCACGACAAGCGCACTGCGCTGGCTCGTGACATACGCGATCAAATCACGAAAGTATTTGGCGGGAAAGTTTTCCGTACGGTGATCAGCAAGAGCGTCCGCCTGGAGGAGAGTCCCGCCTATAAGGAATCGATTTTTACGTTCGCGCCGGATTCCACGGGCGCGACCGATTACTACAGTTTGTGCGAGGAGGTCATCGAGCGTGTCGAAGCGCGGACTGCCTGAAACACTGCGGATGCGGCATGACCAGCACTACGTCGAGGCGCTCGCGGCATCCGCCGGTGAGCCGGTCGGTCGCATGGTGGCGATCGATCTCCTCGATCCCAACCCCAATCAACCGCGCCAGGTGATGGGTGATCTATCCGAGCTCATGGCCTCGGTCAGCGAAAAAGGCATCATCGAGCCGCTCGTCGTGCGGCAGCGCCTGGGGCGTTACCAGATCATCGCCGGCGAGCGTCGTTACCACGCCGCCGTGCAAGTCGGTCTTCGTGAAGTCCCGGTTATCGTTCGTGAGTCCGATGACGTTGAGGTCATGGAGCTTGCCCTCGTCGAGAATCTCCAGCGCAAGGATCTGACTGCGTTTGAAGAGGCCGAGGCGCTCTTACAGCTGCAGCAGAAATGCGGACATACGCACGAGGACCTGGCGCGGAAGCTGGGGAAGTCGCGGACCGCCATTACGGAGTCGTTGTCGCTCGCCGCGATGCCAGATGAGGTCCGGACGCTTTGTCGGCTGGCCGACATTACCGCTAAGTCCACGCTTCTTCAGATAGTTAGGCAGCAAGACCCGAAGAAAATGCTGGCCCTGGTCGAGAAGCTGGCCGGACAAGGCGCAGCTACGCGTCAGGCGGTGCGCAGCGAGACAGCTAAGCCTAAACCAGGCCGTCCAAAGGCGTACGTCTTTGCGTTCAAGCCGCCAACCAAGGCGTTCGACTTGCGATTGAGCTTCAAGAAGACCAAAGTCGAGCCGTCCGAGATCATTGAAGCCCTCGAGAACATCATCCGGGAATTGAAATCCTCGGCCCGGAAGTAACCCCAG
>DATCXH010000781.1:0-2479 GCA_036565925.1 Vicinamibacterales bacterium | reverse complement strand
GACCGGTCGCACCCGTGTCCCCCTTCGGACCCGCAGGCCCGGCAGGACCCGTTGCGCCCGTGAGACCAGTCGCACCCGTTGCGCCAGTCGCGCCTACTGGACCGGCAGGCCCCTGAGGACCGGTCGCACCAGTCGCACCCGTGTCACCTTTCGGACCCACTGGACCCGCAGGACCGGTTGCACCCGTGAGACCAGTCGCGCCCGTGTCGCCCTTCGGACCCGCAGGTCCGGCAGGACCAGCAGGCCCTTGCGGACCCATGGGGCCCATCGGACCCGTGGGCCCTTGCGAACCGCTACCATTTCCGGCCGCGTTCCACGAAATCATGAACTCGCGGCTTGGATGACACACGTCAGGAGGCAGGAGCAAACGCATCGAGCCTCTCTCCTGATCGACGCACGCGTAGATCGTCGCGGACTCACTGACGCTCGCGGCGCTGATCTTTGTGTTGTTCCCGTTCGAGCGCCCCTGCTGCGCGTCCGCCGCGCCTGCCGCGCCGACCGCGAGAGCGCCGATTACAGCACCGAAAACTGTCGGTTTCATTCTGCCTCCCAAAATGAACTCACATCGGGAAGCACATCAATTTCTGGGCCACGGCCGAGGTGCGCGATCCTCTCGGCAACCGCGGGCATCACGGAGCAATCTGGATCCGATTGATGGAGTGGGCGCGTGTTCCGTCGCGAAACAGGAGACGCGCATTTGTTAGAGGACGGAACGCGACGGAAATTGTTACTAGCGCAATTCTGTCCAGATATTGGAAAAATCGTCCGTCCACGCCGGACGCGCATCAGCGATCAGCGGTGTCCAGCTTCCATCGGCGACGAGCGCCTGCAGACGCTCAGAATGCCGCGCCATCACCACCCACTCAGATGGTGCGAGGCCGTTCTTCGGATCGATGCCTTTGTCGAAACGCCGAAACGCAGACAGGCCGCGATCACGGGCGAGCCGCGCGACTACCGGAGCGAGCTTGATGTGACGGTTGGAGATATGAAACGCGAGCACGCCGTTCTCAGAGAGGTGACTCTCATAGGTACGCAGCGCCTCGGTGGTTAGCAAGTGGATAGGAATCGCATCCGAGCTGAATGCGTCGAGGACGAGCACGTCGTGCGACACCTGACGGCCGGCCAGCGTCAATCGTGCATCGCCAAGCACCACTGAGCATTTCTCACCGCAGTGCTCCAGATAGCGGAAGTACCGCGCATCGCGTGCGATGCGCTCCACTGCGGCATCGATCTCGTAGAACGTCCAGCGCGATCCGGGCTGTGCGTAGGCCGCGAGCGTACCCGTGCCCAGACCGATCACGCCCACGGACTTTGCGTCGCCGCCCAGGGTCTCGAACACCTGGCCGATCGGACTCTGTCGATGGAAGTAGGTCAACGGCTCGGGATTGGGCTCGCCGATGATCTGCCGTCCATGCGTCGTCGTTCCATGGACAAGTGAGACGAAGTGACGTTCAGGATCGGTCCGCACGCGATACACGCCGAAGAACGTGCGATCGGCGGCGAGTGTCTGCCCGCCTCCCGCCGGAGCGATCGCGTTGCCGATCGCCAGTGCCACGAGCAGGCCAACGATCCCAACTGAAAAGCGCGCGGTGTTCTGTCTCGCGCCGCTCCAGAAGAACAACGCCGGCGCGCCAAGGACCGCCATCGTCGGGTACCGGGCGACGCCGCCGAGCCGCGCGCCGACCAGCAACACCGTCGCGAGAACCGCCGCGAATGCCGGACGCATCATCGTGCGCGGATTGGCAAGTGCCTCGCGGAACTGTATTTTCGGGACACAGACCAGAGCCGCAAACGCAATGGCGAGCGGATACTCCGCAACCGATGTGAAGACCCGCGGCGCGACGAGTGTGTTGAACACGCCGCCAAGCACACCGCCCGCTGCGAGCCACAGATAGAACTCGGTGAGATGCGTGACGCCAGGACGATCCTTGGCCAATTCTCCGTGACACAACATGGCCAGCAGGGTAAAGCCCAGCACGTGAATCGGAAGTGCCACCCACAACGCAACGGGCGCTGCCGACACGATCAGCAGCACCAGTGGCAACAGTACGCTGGGCAGCAGCCGGCGCACGTTGGTGTGTGCCGCGTCGGAGTACCACCCGAACGCGACGATGAACGTCAGCAGGTAGCACGACAGCGGCAACACCCAGAGCAGCGGCACCGGTGCGACATCCGTCGAGAGGTACGTCGTGACACCGAGCATCAGTGTCGAGGGGGCGAATGACAACGCGAGCCATCGCATCCGCGTGCTCGCGGTGATCGGTTCAGCGTCACGCGTCTCCTCCGCGTGTGCGAGATCCGATGCTGACGAGGGCCGGCGCAGTACGCTGATGGCGCAGCCGGTCAGCAGTGCAGCGACGACCGCATAGCCGATTTTCCAGATTGCAGTTTGCCGTCCGAGTGGAATGGTGGGCTCGAGCAAGATCGGGAACGCGAGCAGCGCCGCGAAGCTGCCTACGTTGCTCGCCGAATACAGCCA
>DATCXH010000299.1:0-6788 GCA_036565925.1 Vicinamibacterales bacterium | reverse complement strand
CGGGTGGCGGCGGAATCGGTGGCGGCACACTCGCGACCGCAGGCAATCTCGTGTTCCAGGTTCTGAGTGATGGACGTCTCGTCGCCTACAGCGCCGACAAGGGCGTCAAACTGCACGAGATTCAAACCGGACTGCGTAGCGGCATGGGGCCGCCGATCACGTATCGCCTTGACGGCAAGCAGTACGTCGCACTGATGGGCGGTGTGGGGAACGTGACGCTCGGCAACGCCGGGCCCGGCAATCAGGCGACGCCGTTCTCGCCGAAGTTGATGACATTTGTGCTGGACGGAAGCGCGGTGACGTCGTCGGCGCAGTAAAGGTCCTTGGTACTTGGGTCTTAGTTCTTGGTCCGTTCTTGGTCCGTTCTTGGTCCGTTCTTGGTCCACGGTCCTGGGTCCGCGGCACGGCGGACTAAGGACGGACTGAGCACCAAGGACCAAGGGCTAAGGACTAACTCAATCGAGGTATTTGATGAAGACGACCTCGTTGTGGGCTTCGTTGTAGATCAGCTCGTCAACAAGGGAGCGCGTCATCATCAGGCCGAGGCCTCCTGGCCGGAGGCCCTGCTTCTCGCGCTCGATTGTGTGCTGCAGCGGATCGCCATCCGGATTCGAGATCGCCGCGTGCGTCAATCGATCGATCGCAAAGCCGACGCCGGGATCGGCAATGCGATAGATGCGCACCCGCTTCGCGCGCACGCAGGAGATCCGGACCTTCCGCTCCGGATCGAGCTTGCCTCCCCACTCGATCGCATTCGTCAACAGCTCGCGGAATGCCTGCGCCATTGACTCGCGCACCGGCTCGGGCAGGTCGGCTTCGAGGTGCATGATGTATGACTGCAGCCGATCGGCCATTTCGAGCGCGCACGGCGCGATGATCTCGAGCCATTCCGGACGCGCCGACACGACCTGAATCGGCAGTCCCGCTCTCGGCGCCGTCGCCATCGCATCGTCGATCGCTTCGACGATGGTTCGCAGCGGAAACGGCTTGCGCAGGAAACGAAAGGCCTGCAGGCGTACCGCCTCGAGCAGCGGTTCGGGTGTGTCGTCACCGGTCATGACGACGACCAGCGGCGGACGCAGCATCCCGCGGATTTGCGCGAGCACATCGAGGCCATTCATGCTGGGCAGGTTGATGTCGAGCAGCACGGCATCGAATTCGTCAACCGCCAATCGCTGGAGCGCCTCGGGGCCATCGCTCGCTTGCTCGACCCGATGCCCGGCGCCGACCAGCATCTTCGTCAACATTTCCCGCAGTTCGGCGTCGTCGTCCACGATGAGGACGCACCAAGGCACAGAGGGTTTCGCGCTCACGGCGCAGTAGTGTAAACCGGCCGGGAACAGTTCCAGGTTCCGGGTTCCAGGTTCCAGGTTCCTATCGTCGGAGTTATTTGTGAAAGATGCGACCGTAACCGCCGGCCACGAGGGCCGACACGTCGGCGACGATACCCGGGAGCTTCAAGGCGCCGGGGTAGACAAGATAGTGCGGCTCCCACACCGGATTGAACTTCTCTTTGTAGGCGCGCAATCCGCGGAAATTGAAGAGGAATCCGCCGTAATCGTAGAGGAAATTCCCGGCCCGCGCACGGAGTGGGGCCACCGGCGAGCGCTCCGATCCCGACATCGGCGCCATGCCGAGTGCGAACCAGTGATAGCCCTGCTCCTTGCCCCAGATCAGCAAGTGCACGATCAGCGCTTCCATCACGCTGTTTGGCGCATCGTGGTGATAGCGCATCAAGTCGATTGACAGCTCGTAGCGATCGGGGCCCGGCCACAGGTTGGCGAAGGCGACGATGCGACTGTCGCGTTCGACGACCGCCATCGGAAATCGCTCGAGATACGTCGGTTCGAAGAAACCGACCGAAAAGCCCTTCTCACCACCTGTCTTGTGGGTGAGCCAGTCGTCGGACACTTCACGCAGGCGGCTCATCACCGCAGGCACTTCGTCAGCCGGAATCACGCGGAAGGTCCCGCCGTCCTTCTCCAGACGCCGGACGACCTGACGGAATCGCGCCCCCTGCGGACCGTCGAGGGAAAACCGTGTGAGATCGACGCGAGCCTCCTCTCCGAGCTTGACGAAGGCAAGTCCGAAATCCGCATAGCGATGCAGATGTTGCTTGCCGACCTCGTAGAAGACGGGCGTGCCGCCGAAGTCGTCACAGCGCTCGATGAACAGCCGAATCAGCTCGCCAATTCGAGACGAGGGTCCAACAGGATCACCCAGGGCGATCCAGGTACGCCGCTTCACCGCATACATCACGAATCCGTCGCGTGCCTCGTCGAAGAGAAGCGCCTTGTCACGCAGATAGATCAGGTTTGGATACGACGCGGGCTGGTGCGCGATGATCTCGGCGGCGTCGGCGAGATCGCGATCCGAAGGCGGCTCGACCTCGTGCGGCGCGTGCCCGATCAGCCGTGCGACGGCAACCAGGAGAATGACAATGGCGGCGGCGACCGATCCGCGCAGGAACCGCGACGCCTCGCCCTCCAGCGCGAACTGCCACCACAGATCGTTCGAGTACTCGATGTGCTGGAAGGCAAAGAGCCCGAGCCACACCGACGCGGCGAGCGCGGCGACGACCGCGGCAATCCACGCTGGAGAGAAGCGTGTCGCCAACAACGCCGCCGTGCGATCGAACATCGGTCTCGCGCGACGCAGCATGATGAACAGGAGACCGAGCACGATGGCCTCCTCGTAGTCCACACCCTTCAGCAGCGAGGCGACGATACCGGCCGCAATCACGACGGTGGTCAGGTAATACGCGGCATCCAGCCGTCTCGATAATCCTTGCGACAGCAGGAGGAGCAGCGCACCAGCGACACTGCCCAGGATGTGCGAGGTTTCGATCACGCCGAGCGGAACGAATCGATCGAGCAGCGCGAGCCGGTGCGCCGCCGCGGGTGTCGCACCCGAGAACAGCAGGACGACACCGGCAACGAACGTGAGTGCGGCGAGAATGCGCGGCGTGAGCCGCTGCGCCACACGGGCGATGGCGCGAGTCAGGCGCGCGGCATGATGACGTCGCTGGCTGATCTCCGCGCCGGCAAGAATGATGAGCGCGACCGACAGCGGCGCAAGGTAGTAGATGACCCGATATGCGACGAGTGCTGGCGCCAGCTGGACCGATGACATGTACGGCCTCAGCAGCAGCACGATGACACCCTCGAAGACACCGACTCCACCCGGTACGTGTGCGGCGAGTCCGAGAATCTGCGCCGCAACGAACGCACTCAGCACGACCGGAAAGGGTGCCGTGCCGCGCGGCAGTAGCACGTAGAGCACGGCGCCGGCGAGCGCCCAGTCCAGGGACGAGAGCAGCAACTGCAACACGGCCAGACGTCCCGACGGCAGCTGCAGTTCAAATCCCCACACACGGATCGGGCGCCTGCGGATGATTGCTGCCACGACGTAGGCAATGCAGATCGACAACAGTGCGACGCCGACAGTGGCCGCCGTGCGTGGGAACGCGACGTCGACGAGCAGCGGGCTGAAGACGAGGCTGAGACCGCCCAGCGCCAGCAGTCCGAGCCAGAACGTCACTGAGTACGAGATGACAATCCGCGAGAACTGCTGTCCGGTAATTCCCCATCGCGAATAGAAGCGATACCGCACCGAGGCCCCGGACAGCATCGACAGCCCGACGCTGTTGGCGATGGCGTAGGCGAGAAACGACGTGACCGCGATGTTCTTGATCGACAGCCCGGTTCCGTTGAAGCCATGCGAAGTCGGATGACGTCCGAGTGATGCGATGGCGATGAAGTCGTAACCGGACAGGACGAGATAGTTGAGGGCGGTGAGCAGAAATGCCGTGGCGATCAGCCACGGCGGCGTGCCGAGCGCGCGAGCCGACAGCGCATGCCAGCTGACGCTGTGCAGCTCGCGGCGCAGCACCTCGAGTGCGGCGATGAACAGAACCAGCGCGAGTACCGCCGGCAGCACCCGGCGGATCCAGTCGATGCCTACGCTCGCGGTTGGTTCTGCCTCACCCATTCGATCGACTCTAACAGTCGTCGATCGAACTCGGGAACGTTCCCGCTGAACCGATGGTCGGAGGCGGTCACCATCCACAACCGCTTCGGCTCTTTCGCCCGCGCCATCAGCTTCCGCACGTCGGATTCGGGGACGAATTCGTCGCTGGTCGAGTGAATCGCCGCCAGCGGCACCGGCGTCAGTTTCCCCACGAGGTCGCTCACGCTGAACGTCGGCTCGTTCGGAACGCCGTGTGTCACGTAGATCAGCGAATCCTTCCATCGCCATCCCAGCTCGTTTCGGTCGGGCAACCCCAGTGCGACGACGCCCGCAATGCGCCGTTGCATATCGGGATCCACTGCCGCGAGCACGGACAACCCGGCGCCCTCCGACACGCCAATCAAAATTGGTCGCACCGCCGAGCCGCGACTCGCGTACTCGACGAGCGAAAGGTAATCGTTCGGTACCTCATCGACGCGCAGCGTCTGCGTGTCCTTCGTGAAGCTCTCGAGATACGCCTTCACGTTGAAGCCGATGACGAAGTAACCGCGCGCAGCCAGTGTTTCGGCCACGTGCGGCCCAAGGTGCATCCAACCGCCATCACCACTCGAGACGATGACCGGCGTGCCGTTCCTGTCGCCGTAGACGTGCACGATCTGCGGCCGGCCGCGCAGCACCACCGTGTCGGTGTGCGGCACGACCGGCATGGTCGAGACGGCAACGGCGAGAAGGAACGCCACCACAATCCGACGCCCGCACTCTACTTGGTCTTCTTCGACGCTGCCGGTTTCGCCGATGCCTGTTGCTTGGCCGGCTGTGCCGTGATGGCCGTCGCCATCATCGTCTTGCCTTCAGTGTGGTACTTGACTGTCACTTCCGAACCAACAGCCGGCGCTCCGGTCTTCGCGGTGGCGTTGTCGACGACGAACGTCATGTCGCCGCCCTTCTTCTGCGACAGCACGAGAGACGAGTTGTCCAGCGACTTTACAGTGCCCTTCGCAGTATGGGTTGCTGGGGTGCTCGTCTTTTTTGCCGCCTGGGGCACTGCCGCGAAGGTGCTGCCTGCCACGGCCAGCGCCACGACCAGCGCAAGAGTTGTTGCGATGTAACGCATCTTCAGTCTCCTTTTGTCATCAATCCCGACACTTAGATTCGACGTGAAGCGCGTGAGACGGACGTGAGCCCGACATTAAGTCTCGTTAATGCTGAAATGGCAGCGTTGACGTCCAATGAGATGGGAGTAGGCTCTTCTTAGAGGGGGACGAGGTCGCATGCGAGTCATGGTCATCGAGGACGATCGCAAGGTCGCCAGCTTCATACAAACCGGGCTGCAGCAGGAGGGGTACGCCGTAGATGTGCTCCACGAAGGCAGCGGCGCCGGCGAGCAGGCCCGAACGGTTGACTACGATGCGGTCGTGCTCGACCTCATGCTGCCGGGCCGATCCGGCTTCCAGGTCTTGCGTGATATCCGTTCGCGAAAGGCGGAGTTGCCCGTCCTCATCCTCACCGCCAAAGACTCACTCGACGAACGTGTCGCGGGACTCGATGCCGGGGCCGACGACTATATGGCCAAGCCGTTCGCGCTGGCCGAGCTCTCGGCGCGCCTGCGCGCCTTGCTGCGTCGTGGCGCCCCGCGCGAAAGCGTGCTGCGCGTCGCCGACCTCGAGATGGACACCGTCCGTCGTCTCGTTCGCCGCGCCGGTCAGTTGATTGAGCTCAAGCCGAAAGAGTACGCGCTGCTCGAATTCCTGATGCGCAACACCGACCGGCCGCTGACCCGATCGCTCATCATCGAGCATGTGTGGGACATCCATTTCGACAGCATCAGCAACGTCGTGGAAGTGCACATCAACTCGCTGCGTAACAAGATCGATCGTGGCTACGGCGTACAGTTGATCCACACCGTGCGAGGTGTGGGCTACATGCTGACCGACGCTCCGGCGTAACATTCACATGTGACGCTCCCGCTTCGAGCACGCCTCGCGGTGTTCTCTGCGCTGGTGTGCGGGCTCCTGCTCAGCGTGCTGAGCGTCGTCTCGTACGGGGTACTGGGGCGGCTTCTCGACGCCGACGTCACGATGCGGCTGATGGAGTTGACCGACGGACTCCACGGGTATCTGCGCTTCGAGACTGAGCTCCCCTCCGTCGAACACAACAACGCAGATGGCGCACAGGCGGCCTTCGTCCAGGAAGCCACGCGCTACATGCGCATCTACGACGTCGCCAGCGGTCGGTTGCTGTTTCAGTCTGACGGCTTCGCTCCGATGGGATTGCATCTCACACCGGAGCAGGTGCGCGCCAATCGCGCGCATCTGCAGCCGTTCGACGTGACGACGCGATACGGACGGGTTCGTATTTCCAACAGCGCAATTCGCGATCGGGGCGGACGCGAGTATCTCGTGCAGGTCGGCGTGTCGCTCAACACCATGGACAACGCGTTGAGCCGCTATCGCGATCTGCTGCTGTGGCTGCTGCCTGCGGCACTGCTCGTCTCGGCCGCTGCGTCATGGTGGCTGGCCGGTTTCGCACTCCGGCCGCTCACCGCCCTGGCCGGCGCGGCACGAGAGATCGACGTGCGCACGCTGGAGCGCCGCGTCCCGACGCGCGGCGTGTCCGACGAACTCGAGGATGTGGCGACTGCGTTCAACGACACGTTGGCCCGACTGGAGCACTCGGTTGGCGAGATGCGTCAGTTCAGCGCTGCGCTCGCCCATGAACTGCGAACGCCGCTTGCCGCGCTCCGTGGCGAGATCGAGCTGTCACTGCGTCGTTCGGGTCGAGATGCCGACGAACGGACGACGCTCGCCAGCCAGATCGAG
>DATCXH010000401.1:0-6050 GCA_036565925.1 Vicinamibacterales bacterium | reverse complement strand
CCCCCAGCCGCTCGTTCACGAACGTGTAGTCGGCGGTCATCAGATCGAGCACGCTGCGGTCCTCGTCGATCACGCTGCCGACGAAGAGTTCGAGCTCGCGAGCGAAGGCCTGCCTCAGGTTGTCGTCGAAGTCGGGAAAGTCGTTCTTGTCGGGCGTCGTGTTGCGCAGATTGCGGATGTGCAGCCACTGCCCGGCAAAGTTATCGACGAGCGCCTTCGCGCGTGGATCGGCGAGCATCCGCCGCACCTGCGCGTCGAGCACGCCCGGCTTGTTCAACTGACCGCGACTGGCCACATCGAGCAGCTCGTCATCGGGAATGCTGCTCCACAGAAAGAACGACAACCGAGACGCGAGATCGACATCGCTCACGCGATATGGGCTGCCGGCAGTCACACCGGCAGGATCGCGCTCAACGCGGAACACGAACTTCGGACTGACCAGCACCGCGCGCGTCGCCAGCTCGATGCCTCGCTCGAACGATCCTTCGCGACGGCCCGCGCCATAGAACGACATCAGGTTCGTGAGATCCGCCTCTGTGACCGGCCGCCGATACGCGCGCCTCGCCAGCGTTGAGACAATCCGCTTCGCACAAGTCGCTTCTTCTTGCGTACGTGTTGGCCGACACACAAACAGACGACGCCGGCTGGGTGTGTCGCTGACGCCGGTGGCATTGAAGGGACCGGTGACCGTGATGTTTTCGACGTGCGGCAAACCGAGATGATCGGTGGCGATCAATGTGCTGCGATCGAAGGCTTGCAGGCGATTGGCGCCCTGCGCCGCGTTCTTCATCAGGAAAGCCGCACCGACCGACCGTTGACCGGCCTTCACCTTCACGCGAACCTGAAGGCGCTCGGCGAGCGAGTTCACCACGTTCGTGGCATTCAACGACGACTCGGTGTAATCCTTCGCACCGCCCACCGGCGCGAGCAGCACGCGCTCACCGTCAACGGTCACCTCGAGCTGATGCTCGTACTCCAGCCCGCGGATAGAACCCAGGTTGATCTCGAGGAGCTTCACCTTGATCACATACTCACCGTCGAGCGGGAACGTATGCTGGGCCATCAGGCCGCCACGCGTGCCGGGCGGCAGCGCCTCGTCCTGTGCCGTCTGCGACGCATCGCCGCGAATGCGATA
This sequence comes from Vicinamibacterales bacterium, assembly GCA_036565925.1. GTDB lineage: Bacteria > Acidobacteriota > Vicinamibacteria > Vicinamibacterales > UBA2999 > Gp6-AA40. The sequence continues at coordinate 4,915 of DATCXH010000401.1, read as the reverse complement.
GGTCTCCGATCCCGCGATGATCCTGGGATCGCCGATCGCGAGTGCACTGATGGTCGCGGCAGCCGACAGATAGCGCTCGAGCAGCACGGGTGACACGCTGAGCACGTCAGCGTTGTTGTCGAAGCCATCGGCAGAGTCGTCTGGCGGCAGGAGCTCGGCCGGATCGACGTGCAACGCAAGCAGATCGCGAATCGCGTTGGCATACTCGGCGCGATTCAGCCGGTGTGGTGACGGCCGCCCGGGGTTTGGACGGATCGCCGCTGCCCGATCCAGGGTGGTCTCGAGGAACGACACCAGCGCATCGTGCGCCGCGGCGTCCGGACGCGGCATTCCGGCCGGAGGCATCGCACCGGCGCGCAGCTTCCGAATCACCTTTTCCCACATCTCGCCGTCCTGGACGATGCGGGTGAAGTCGACGCGGTCGAGGACGACTCCGGAAGCGGTGGCCGCGGTGCGGTTCCGTTCGTTGTGACAAGTGGCGCAGTACTGCTTGACCGTGCGTTCGAGATCCGCAGCCGGAGGCGCGTCCGCCGGCGCCTGTGCACGAGGGGCCGACGAGGACACGCTCAGCGCCCACACCGCCACCGCCAGCACGATGGCCACACGTCCGCCCCGCATGACTCGCATGTCGATGGGTAGGATACGTGATCGGCGAAAGACCCTTCTGTCCCCAATTTAGGGGGGACCGGACCAAGAACCAAGGACCAAGACCCAAGGACCAATACAATGTGCCGCGATGTCGCGCGCATCCCGGCTCATGGTCGCCGTGCTCCTCTCCGCGCTCTGGGGCATCGCGCCGGGCGCACAAAGCACCCTCGTCAAGTTTGTCGACGTCGCCGCCGAGGCCGGCCTCAATCTGGTCAACGTCTCTGGTGGGCCCGCCAAGGACTTCATTGTCGATGCCAATGGCAACGGCGCAGCATTCCTCGACTACGACAACGATCACGACCTCGATGTGCTGATCGTCAATGGCTCGACACGCGACCACATCGCTACCGGGGGTGACCCCATGGTGGCCCTGTATCGCCAGGACGAAGGCGGCCGCTTCACGGACCTGACCGCGTCGAGTGGCTTCACCAGGCGCGGCTGGGGATCAGGCGTCTGCGTCGGCGACTATGACAACGATGGCGCGCCTGACGTCTACATCACTGCATTCGGACCGGACGTGCTGTGGCACAACAGCGGCAACGGCACGTTCACCGATGTCACACCGCGAGCTGGCATCGACGACACACGATGGGGCACGAGCTGCGCCTTCGCCGATTACGACCGCGACGGCGACCTCGACTTGTATGTCGCGAACTACGTGAAGTTCGACGAATCGATCCCCGCGCGCGGCACGACGGCCAATTGCCGGTTCATGGCCACCGACGTCTTCTGCGGTCCGAAGCGCCTGACCGGCGATCCCGACATCCTCTACCGCAACAACGGCGACGGCACGTTCACTGATGTCACCAGGAACGCCGGCATTACGGACCCTGGCTACTACGGCTTCGGCGTCGTGTTCACCGATCTCAATGACGATGGCTGGCCGGATATCTACGTGGCAAACGATTCAGTGCCGAACCTGCTGTTCAGAAACAAGAAGGACGGCACGTTCGTCGAGGAGGGGCTGATCTCGGGCGCAGCGTTGAGCGGGGACGGGCGGCCACAGGCAGGCATGGGCGTGGACGCGGCCGACTACAACGGCGACGGCCTCCCCGATCTCATCGTCACCAACTTCTCACACGACTACAACACGCTCTACGAGAACGGGCCCGCCGGCGTGTTCACCGATCGCAGTTACGCCACCGGGATCGCCGTCACCGCGGGTCCGTACCTCGGTTGGGGCGTCAAGCTCGCCGACTTCGACAACGATGGGCGACTCGACATCTTCGTCGTCAACGGTCACGTTTACCCCGAGGTGGACAAGCACGGACTCGGCACGCGGTATCAGCAACCGAAGCAGTTGTTCCTCAACGAGGGCAAACGATTTCGCCATGCGACGAAGGAGATCGGCGGGGCGATGGCGATCGAGAAGTCGAGTCGCGGCGCCGCCTTTGGTGACTACGATAACGACGGCGACATCGACGCGCTAATCGTCAACATGAACGACACACCCACGCTGCTGCGCAACGACGCGCCGCGCATACGACACTGGCTGACGCTGCGGCTGATCGGCACAAAGAGCAACCGCGACGCAATCGGTGCGAAAGTCATCGTCGAAGCGGGGGGACGCCGACAGACTGCGATCGTTCGCGGCGATGGCAGCTACATGTCGCATAGCGATGTAAGAGCGCACTTCGGGCTGGGCGAGATCACAAAGGTGAGTCGGGTTGAGATCCGTTGGCCAAGCGGCCTTGTGCAGAACGTGGGATCGTTGGCGGTGGATCAGTTCTATGTCGTTAGAGAAGGGGCTTCGGCGACCGCCGTTCACTGATTACGGATTTCAACACAGAGGCCACAGAGCACACAGAAGCATTCGACTGGACGCGCTTCGCGCGGCAGTGAATCGAACGCAGCCGGATCACAAGCTTTGGGGACAATCGCAGCGAGGGCTTGTGATCCCAGCTGCGCTCGATTCATTGCGCCGGCCGAAGGCCGGCTCCAGTCGAATGCTCTGGTGGCGTATAACGTTCATTCAAGACGCGCTGAATTCCTGCCTTCATCGTCTCGCCGCCAAAGTCGAGTAGCAAACCCAATGGACAATTCGCGAGACGTAAGTACGTCAAGAGCTGCCGACGATGAATCGGCGCGAGACCGTTGAGCGCCTTGACTTCGACGATCACCAGTCCTTCGACGATGAGATCCGCTCGGTAGGCGCAGTCGATGTTCACACCGTGATAGACCAATGGAAGCGCCTTCTGCGTTTCGATGCGCAGTCCGGCGGAATGCAACTCAAAGCACAGGCACCCCAGTAGGCTTTCTCGAGGAGACCCGGGCCGATAGTGCGATGAATCTGGATCGCGGCCGCGTTGATCGCTGACGTGATCCGGTTCAGTTGTTCGAGCGAGAACTTCAATTCAGGCATACGGCCATAGATGCCGGTGCCGTGCCGTCTTACGAGTCCCGCAAATATCCAACGATCTCGCGAGGACTGATATGACGTGTTGGAGTTTCTGAAACGTGAGGGCCGCGAAGAAAGAGAAGAAATTGAGATCCTCTGTGACCTGTGTTGAAAAAACTCAGTGAACTCCGTTCCCGTCTAAACTCAGTGTCCTCCCAACCCCCTGACGCGCTCGTTCCTCACGCGCGCGAGGTGCTGCCGATACAGACCTCGCTGTTGCTCTGCCTCCGCTGCGTTCCCTGCTGCCGTGAACGCATCGATCAGATACACAAACCCCTCTGCGGTCTCTTCGGCCTGTTGCGCATTGCGCAGCGGCTCGATCGCTTCGGTGAAACGTTTGGCTCTCAACAAGGCGATGCCCACGTCGCGCTGTGACCTCGGTCCCGGATCGATGTCGACCACCTCTCGATAGTGCGCCAGCGCCTGAACGTGATCACCTGCCAGCGCCTCCTTCGCCGCCTGCCGGCGCAGCGCGTCGAGACGGAACTCACGCTGTCCTGCGGCTTCAGCCTCGGCCTGCTGACGCGCGAACAGATCGAGCTCTCGTTTCGCATCCTCGCTCTTGCCGGTGCGCATCAACACCGTGCCCAGCGCGTAGCGGGCTTCGCGCAGGCTGCCGTCGAGTGCCAGCGCGCGCTGCAGTGCGGCGACCGCCTCCGGCCACTTCGATAACCGCACGTACGACTGCCCCGCCGCGGCATGTGCCTTCGCGTCCTGTGGATCGAGCCACGTGGCGACGAGGAATTCGGTCAGCGCTTCGTCGTGACGACCCTGCAGGAAGTAGATATCGCCCAGTTGGCGATGCGCCTCGGCACTGTTCGCGCTGACATCCACGCGCTTGAGATACATCGTCACAGCGCCGTCGAAGTCCGCCTGATTCACCAGCAGACTGCCCCACGCTTGATAGAAATAGTCGCGACCGACAATCGGTCCAAACCGCTCGCTGTCGGCGAATGCTTGCGCAGCCTGAGGCAGCTGCGATTGGCGCTGATACAGCTGCGCCAGCCGATAGACGACCTGGCCCGATCGGATACCAGCGTCGGCAGCTAGTCGCAGTTCGCGCTCGGCTTCAGCGAGCCGGCGATCGTCGGCGAGGACATCTGACAGCAGCACACGAGCCCGCTCGTCGGTCGGCGCGAGGCGAATCGCCGCCCGCAAATGCTCGATGCTCTTGCCGCTCTGCTCGTCTACCCAATATGCCACGCCGAACAGACGATGGATCTCTGCCGAGTCCGGGGATGTCGTTTCGGCGGTCTGCAGGAGTTGCAGCGCAGCGTCGATTCGACCACTGCGGAGCGCCGCCGCCGCATCAGCGATGCGCGACCGATCATCGGGCGACCCGGTCAACAGTGGATCGCTCGCGATGGCATCCGCGAATCGTGCCAGCGCTGCGCCGTAATCGCCGGAGTCGAGCGCCGTGAAGCCGCTGGCGTATCGTGCCTGCGGAAAGATCGGCGCCGTCCCAGGTCGCTGACTGAGGAGATCGATCCGCGCAAACGCCGCACGATGTGGTGCAGCGAGCGACCGCTGCAGCGCGCGGCGAGCCGACTCCGCATCGTCGGACCGATTCAGCTGCGTCAGGTGCTGGACGAGCAAGTACGAGGTTATCGGATCGCGCGCATCAAGCGCAGTTGCCCGGCGCAGCGCGCGCACCGCGTCGTCCGGCCGATTCGATACGTCGTACGCCAACGCACGCATCGCATACAGATCGGCGCGGTTGTCATCGGCCTGCTCCGCTGCGGCAAGCGCGCGCAAGGCGTCATCGATGCGATGACGATCGAGGAAAACCGTCGCAAGAGCAATCGATGATTCGGCGTCTCGCGTCCGCGACGCCTCCACCTGAAACGCTGCGATCGCGTCGTCCCACCG
>DATCXH010000431.1:0-10282 GCA_036565925.1 Vicinamibacterales bacterium | reverse complement strand
CGGCATCGCGCGAACCGCGTTCACCAAGGCTGTGCACGCCGGCGACTTCGATAATGACGGTTATCCGGATCTCTACGTCTCGAACCTGCGTGGCGTGAATTACCTCTATCGCAATAACCACGATCGGACGTTCACCGAAGTGGCCAAAGCGGCAGGCGTCACCGGAGCCGACCGCGGCTTTCCCGCCTGGTTCTTCGATTATGACAACGACGGCTGGGACGACCTGTTCGTCAGCAGCTACTTCCTGTCGATTGAAGAGAACGCTCGCTCGTACATGCGTCTGCCGCTCAACGCCAAGACGATGAAGCTGTATCGCAATCTTGGCACTGGTCGCTTTGAGGATGTGACGACGCAGACGAACATGGGCAAGGTGCTGATGCCGATGGGGTCGAACTTCGGCGACATCGACAACGACGGCTTCGTCGACATCTTTCTCGGCACGGGTAGCCCGTCCTACGGGGCATTAAAGCCCAGCATGCTGTTGCGGAACAAGGACGGCAAGATGTTCGTGGACGTGACCGCCTCGTCCGGGACTGGAGAGATGCACAAGGGCCACGGCGTGGCGTTTGCCGATCTCGACAATGATGGCGATGAGGAGATCATCTTCAAGGTTGGCGGTGCGACTCCCGGAGACGCGCATGTCTTCCGGCTCTTCGAAAACCCTGGGCACAGCAACGACTGGCTGGGTGTGAACCTGGTCGGAGTGAAGACCAACCGCGCCGCGATCGGAGCGCGTATCAAGGTGACGGTCGAGAACGGTGGCGGTGGTGCGACACGATCGATCTACAGAACCGTGAACAGCGGCGGCAGCTTCGGCGCCTCACCGCTGCAGCAGCACATCGGCCTCGGCAAGGCCGCGCGCATCGTCGACGTCGAGGTGTTCTGGCCGGTCAGCAACACGCGGCAGCACTTCGCCAATGTCGGCAAGAATCAGGTCGTCGAGATTCGTGAGGGTGATCAACGTGTGACGCCGTTGGTGAGGAAGCCGGCGCCGCTCGGAGGCTCGCGATGAAATTCAACATGCAAAAGTCGAAATGCAAACTGTTCTCTGCCCTTTGCATTTTGCTTTTCGGATTTTGCGTGACGGCGGTCCGCGCAGCGGACCGGGAGTACACCGTCAAGGGAATGGTGCTTCGTGCTGACCCTGCGAACCGCTCCTTCGTTGTGTCGCACGAGAAGATCGTCGGTCTGATGGATTCGATGATCATGCCGTTCGACGTTCGCGACGCGCAGGAGATGGCGGGCGTCGTCCCGGGCGCGGTCGTCGAGTTCACGCTGGTCGTCGGCGACAAGACCGCCTACGCGACCAGGATCAAGATTCAGCGCTATCAGAGCGTCGAGCAGGACCCGCGCACCGCGCGGCGGCTGGCGGTGATGCGGAAGATGGCTGGCCTTGCCGGCAAGCCGCTGGAGATCGGTGCACAGGTGCCGGACTTCACTTTGATCGACCACACGCGCCAGTCGGTGCGGTTCTCGAGTCTGGCCGGCAGAGTAGTCGTCATGAATTTCATCTACACGCGTTGTGCGCTGCCGCAGTTCTGCCTGCGGGTGTCGAACAACTTCGGCGTGCTGCAGAAGCGATTCGCGAAGGAACTCGGCAAGGACGTCGTGCTGTTGACGGTGACGTTCGACCCGCAGCGCGACACGCCCGAAGCGCTGGCCGCGTACGCGTCGCAGTGGAAGCCCGACCCGAAGACCTGGCACTTCCTCACTGGACCGGTCGCCGATGTCCGCAAAGTGTGTGCACTGTTCGGCGTCGAGTACTACCCGGATGAAGGACTGATGAACCACTCGCTCCACACGGTGGTGATCGATCGCAAAGGCACGCTGGTCGCCAACATCGAAGGCAACAGTTACTCGCCCGAGCAACTCGGCGATCTCGTATTTGCGCAGCTCAATTGAAAGGCGGGTCTAAGGACCCGCCTCTACGCAACCACAAACGTCAACTCAGTTCGTAGCGGCGGGTCTTCAGACCCGCCTGCATATCCAGCTCAGCTAGAGATCGTGCGTTGACAGTCGCGGTCGCGCACGATAGCTTGGCTCGTCTTTCCCTCAACAAACAGCACGCTGACCGCGCACGTGCGGGCGGTCAGCCAACATCACCGCGTGATCCAGCCATGACTGACCTCCTCGATCGCATCACTGGCTTGCTGAAGAAGAAGAACTGGTACGAGATTCCGCGCCTGCTCGCCATGGTGCGTCTCGGCGAGATCCGCGAAGACCTCCGCGAGAAGAATCTGTACGACACAGAAGATCCGCTGCTCAAACCAGCGGCCGCGGGAACGCAACTCGATCCCGAGGGCCGCAACAGCCGCTCGACTGACGGTGCGAACAACGATCTGCACTATCCGGCCATGGGCTCCGTGGGTCGCCGTTTTGGCCGTAACGTCCCTCTCAAATACGTCGTCCCCGACACGGCCAACCTGATGACGCCAAGCCCGCGTGTGGTGAGCCGCGAGCTGATGACGAGGGATCAGTTTCAGCCGGCGACCATCCTCAACCTGCTGGCGGCATCGTGGATTCAGTTCCAGGTGCACGACTGGTTCGTCCACAAACGCTCAAAGACGGACTTTGCCGAGATCCCGTTGGCCGCGAATGACAACTGGGGCGAGCCGACGATGAGCGTTCCGCGGACGGAGACGGATCCAGGTCCGCAGGGCACCAGGAGGCCACCGGCGTACGCCAATTTGAATAGCCATTGGTGGGACTGCTCGCAGTTGTACGGGTGTGATGCCGACACCGCGCGGAAAGTGCGGACGACTATCGGAGGCAAGCTGAAGATCGAACCGACCGGTTTGCTTCCTGTGGATCCGCAGACTGGCATCAGCATCAGCGGCTTCACCGACAACTGGTGGATCGGTCTGGCGATGCTCCACACGCTTTTCACGTGGGAGCACAACCATGTCTGCGATCTCCTTGCCGCCCAGCATCCGACCTGGACCGACGATCAGTTGTTCAACAAAGCGCGGCTGATCACGACGGCGCTCGTTGCGAAGATTCACACCGTCGAGTGGACGCCGGCGATCCTGCCGCATCCGATCATCAAGACCGCGATGAACACCAACTGGAGCGGCCTGCTGGAGGGCGACCTGCAGGATGCCATCGGCTTCATCGACGACAGCGAGATCCTCGGTGGCATCGTCGGCTCGAAGGCCGATCATCATGCCGCGCCGTACTCGCTGACTGAGGAGTTCGTCGCCGTCTACCGCATGCACCCGCTGATGCCGGACGAGATCGTCTGGAAGTCGCTTGCGACGGGACGCACGCTGGAGACGCGGAAGCTCGAGGAGATGAGCGGCCGCCGTACGCCCGAGATCGCCGAGCGCATCACGATGCCGGATCAGTTCTACTCGTTTGGCGTCGCGCATCCGGGCGCGGTGACACTGCACAACTATCCGAGAACGTTGCAGAACCTGCACCGGGACAACGGTGAGCGGCTGGACCTGGCGGCCGTGGATATCTTCCGCGACCGCGAACGCGGCGTGCCGCGCTATAACCAGTTCCGCGAGCTGTTCCACAAGCCGAAGGTGAAGTCATTCGACGAGCTCACCGACAATCCTGCGTGGCGCAAGCAGATCAAAGAGGTTTACAACGGCGACCTGGACAAGGTCGACCTGATGACCGGGCTCTACGCCGAGCCTCTGCCGGCCGGTTTCGGCTTCAGCGAGACTGCATTCCGCGTGTTCATCCTGATGGCGTCGCGGCGGCTCAAGAGCGACCGTTTCTTCACTGATGACTGGCGTCCCGAGGTCTACACCGAGTTCGGGCTCGACTATGTGAAGAAGAACTCGATGCTGACCGTGCTGCGACGCCATTTCCCGCAGCTCGCGCCCGCGCTCGACGGCGTGAAAAACGCATTTCAGCCGTGGAAACCGGTGGCCGCGGCAACAGTGGCCCCGGCGAGTAGTAGCGGTTCGCTCGACCACCTCGTAGGGCTCTGAGCGATAATGTGCGCATGATTCTTGAAGTCAACGGCAAACGTCACGACCTCGACGTCAGCCCCGACATGCCGCTGCTCTGGGTCCTGCGCGACGCGCTTGGCCTGACCGGCACGAAATTCGGCTGCGGCCTCGGTCAATGCGGCGCGTGCACGATTCATGTGGACGGTACGCCGACGCGGGCGTGTCTGACCGCGGCATCCACCGCGGTTGGGAAAAAGATCACGACGATTGAAGGCCTGTCGCCGAACGCGTCGCATCCGCTGCAGCAGGCGTGGGTCGCCGAACAGGTGCCCCAATGCGGTTACTGCCAGTCGGGTCAGATCATGACTGCCGCGGCGCTGCTGACGAAGACGCCGAAGCCGACCGACGCGCAGATCGACACCGCGATGCAAGGCAACATCTGCCGCTGCGGTACCTATCAACGCATTCACCGCGCGATCAAACGCGCGGCGCAGGTTTAAGGAAGGAGGCGCGCCATGACGAAATCACTTTCGCGACGCACCTTCCTGAAGACCGCGACCGCCGCGGGCGGCGGGCTGATGATCGGCGCGTATCTACCGCTGCGTGGTGCAACGGTGAGCGCTGCGGGCAGCTTCGAGCCCAACATCTGGATCAAGGTCAACGCCGACGACACCGTACGCATCATGCTCACCATGCTCGAAATGGGGCAGGGCGTGATGACGTCGATGCCGATGCTCGTGGCCGAGGAGCTCGACTTCGACTGGGCGAAGATCAAGACCGAGTGGGTCGGAGCCGATGCGAGATACGGCAACCCCAACTTCGGTGGACAGCAGATCACCGCCGGCAGCAACAGCGTGCGTGGGATGTGGAAAGTGCTCCGCGAGTCGGGCGCCGCTGCGCGTTCGATGCTCGTAACTGCCGCCGCGCAGACGTGGAACGTTCCCGAGAACTCGCTCACGACCGACAAGGGCGAGGTCATTCATCAGGCGAGCGGGCGGCGGGTGAAATACGGCGCGCTGGTCGACAAAGCCGCCACCCTTCCGGTACCGAAGCAGGTGACGCTCAAAGACCCGAAGGCCTTCAAGGTCCTCGGTCAGTCGTTGCCGCGACTCGACGTGCCCGAGAAGGTAAACGGGGCTGCGCAGTTCGGCATCGACGTGAAACTGCCGGGTCTGCTCACGGCGCGCGTCGTGCGCTGTCCGGTGTTTGGCGGCAAGGTGGCCAGCTTCAATGCCGACAAGGCGAAGGCAATCAAGGGCGTCACCCACGTCGTGCAGATCAGCGGCGGCATCGCCGTCGTCGGGGAGAACTACTGGGCGGCGTCACAGGGCGCGCAGGCGCTGCAGGTGACGTGGGATGAAGGTCCGCTCGCCAATCTTTCGAGCACCGACATCAACAAGAAGCAGGCGGAGCTGGCGCAGCAGCCGGGCAAGGTGGCGCGCAACGATGGCAACGCCGAGGCAGCGCTCAATCCGCAGGTTTCCGGTCCGACCGGCCCACCGGCTCGCACCTTTGAGCGCGTCTTCGAAGCGCCCTTTCTTGCGCACGCGTGCATGGAGCCGATGAACTGCACCGCCGACGTGAAGGCGGACAGCGTGGACGTCTACGTGCCGACGCAGGGACAGACCGCATCACAGCAGGCGGCGATGGCGGCGTCGAAGCTGCCGGCCGACAAAGTGAGGGTCCATGCTACTTACATGGGCGGCGGGTTTGGCCGGCGCGGTGAAGCCGATTTCGTGATGGACGCTGTCGAGACGTCGAAGGCCGTCGGCAAGCCGGTGAAAGTCGTGTGGACGCGCGAAGACGATATGCAGCACGACTACTACCGTCCGGTCAGCTACGCGCGCATGTGGGGCGGTGTCGATGCGAACGGCAAGCCCACGGTGTTCATGCAGCGGCTCGTGCAGCAGTCGCTGATGAAGCGCATCGGTGGGTTGCCACCAACCGGAGTCGACTTCATCTCACTGGACGGCGCGGCGAACCTGCCGTACGACATCCCCAACATCCGGATGGAGTACATCGAGCACGATCCCGGAATCCCGTTCGGGTTCTGGCGATCGGTCGGTGCCTCGTTCCAGGGCTTCGCGATCGAAGCGTTCGTCGATGAGCTCGCCGGGGCGGCAGGGAAGGATCCCTACCAGTTCAGACGAGGTCTGCTCGCCAAGCATCCGCGCCACCTGGCTGCGCTCGATCTTGCTGCGGAGAAAGCCGGATGGAGCAAGCCCGTCGCCGCAGGCCGTGGTCGCGGCATTGCGGTGATGGAGTGCTTCGGCAGCATTCTCAGCCAGGTCACCGAAGTCTCCGTCAACGCGCAGGGCAACGTGCGTGTGCACAAGGTGGTTTGCACCGTTGACAGCGGCTGGGGGATCAACCCCGACACGATCAAGGCGCAGATGGAAGGCGGTATCGTCTACGGCCTCACCGCGGCGCTGAAGGGCGAGATCACGATCAACAAAGGCCGCGTGGTGCAGCGTCACTTCAACGACTATCAGGTGATGCGTCACAACGAAATGCCGGAGATCGAGGTCTACATCGTCCCGAGCACAGCGGAGCCAGGCGGCATCGGTGAGCCGAGCACCGCACTCGCGGCCGGATCGCTGGTCAACGCAATCGCCGCAGCGACGGGCAAGCGGATCTACAAGCTGCCCATCAAGCCTGAGATGTTAAAAGGCGGCACGGCGTGATTCGGTCGGTCGTTGGTGGTTGGTAGTTGGTGGTTGTGATGGATCCCGTAACCACTAACCACCAACCACCAACCACGAACCAGCCAGCAACCATCGACCACCAACCATTAACCACTAATCGCTTCACGCTCGCCGACATTGGCCCTGGTCTCCTGCTCGCGGCGACCGGCATCGGTGTCGGCGACATGGTCTCGTCCACTATTGCCGGCGCGGAGTACGGGCTCACCCTCCTTTGGGCGCTCGCCGCCGGCGTCATTCTCAAGTTTGCGATCACCGAAGGCGCCGCGCGCTGGCAGCTTGGCACCGGCAGCACGCTCATGGAAGGCTGGCGCGATCACTTGCCGCGCGTCGCGGTCTTGGGCTTCTTCCTCTACTTCGTCGTCTGGAGCTATTTCGTCTCGAGCGCGCTGGTCGCGGCGAGTGCGCTGGTGCCGGCCGCGATCATCCCGTCGGTGCCGTTGCCGGTGTGGGGATTCATCCATGCCGTTGCCGCGTTCACGATGGTCTGGTTCGGCCGTTACGAACGCTTTCTCTCAATCATCAAGTGGTTCGTCGGTTTGAAGTTTGGTGCCGTCATCGGCTCCGTGCTGCTCATCGTCCTATGGTCGGGTGCCGACTGGGCCCACATCGGCGCGAAGTCGGCGTTCTCGACGTCGTACACGCTGTCGCTGATCGGCGGCGTCGGTGGCACGGTGACGCTGCTGTCGTACGCCTATTGGATGCGCGAGGCTGGCTGGTCGGGGCCGCGTCGCATCAGTTCTGCCCGAGTTGACCTGACCCTGTCGTTCTGCCTGGTGTTCATCTTCTGCTTCTCGATGATCTTCCTCTCGACGCAGATCAACTGGACCGGGCAGATCCTCGAGGAAGGCCCGCGTCTCTGCCTGCTGCTCGCCGATCGCATCGGCGCCGAGATCGGGCCAATCGGACGCGGCGTGTTTTTGCTCGGGTTCTGGGGCGCCGCGTTCTCGTCGGTGCTCGGCGTCTTTCACGGCGTGCCGTTTCTCTTCGACGACTGGTTCCATCTGTGGCGTCGCGAGGCGCCGAAGGGACAGCAGGGCAGCGCGTATCGCACGTGGGCCGGGTATCTCACGCTCGCCGCGATCTCGGCGCTCATCATTCGTCGGCCCGTGTGGCTGGTCTTCGCCTACACCATCGTCGGCTCGCTGTTCTTTCCGTTCGTGATCTCCACACTGCTGTGGCTGAACAACTCACGCCACGCCCACGGCGAGTCGCGCAACGGTGTGTTCGTCAACGTGGTGCTCAGCGCCGCGCTTCTGTTGTACGGCTTTCTCGCGTATGAAGGCGTGCGAGAGCAGTTGCTGGAGCGTCTCACCTGATACATGGTTCCTCTTTCGGTTCTCGATCTCGCGCCAGTGCGTGCTGGCGCTAGTGCCACTGACGCACTGCGTGAGGCGGTCGATCTCGCACAGCACACGGAGCGCCTCGGATATCTCCGCTACTGGTTCGCCGAGCACCACGGCATGGCGAGCATTGCCAGCTCGTCGCCTGAGATCCTGATCGAGCACATCGCGTCGAAGACGAGCCGCCTGCGCGTCGGGTCGGGTGGCATCATGTTGCCGAACCATTCGCCACTGCGTGTGGCCGAAGCGTTTCACACCCTCGCTGCGCTTCACCCGGATCGCATCGACCTCGGACTCGGGCGTGCGCCCGGCACCGATCCCGCGACGTCACGCGCGCTTCGTCCGTTCGACGGTGAACAGTTCCCGGAACTGTTACGTGAACTGCTCGCCCTTTCGCGCCGCACATTTCCCGCCGACCACCCGTTCGGCTCGGTACGTGTTGTGCCCAGCGACGTGCCACTGCCGCCGATCTGGGTGCTGGGATCGAGCGGCGCGATGGCGAGTTTCGCCGGATCGCTTGGTCTCGGTTACAGCTTCGCGCGGCACTTCAGCCCGAACCCGCCGCAACCGGCGATTCGTGCCTATCGCGGCAGCTTTGTGCCGTCGGAGCAGTTCCCTTCGTCACACGTGATTCTCGGCGTGTCCGTGATCTGCGCGCCGACAGAGGAGGAGGCCGAATATCACGCGGCGTCCTCCGATCTCGCGTGGGTGCGGCTGCATCGTCGTGAGTTCACGCCGTTGCCGAGCCCCGAGGAAGCGCTGGCGTATCAGTACTCGCCTCAGGAGCGTGTGATTGTCGAGGCCAATCGGCAGCGGCATTTCATTGGTACGCCATTCAAAGTCGCGAGCACGATTCGCCATCTGGTGAATGACACCGGCGCGGATGAAATTATGGTGACATCGATGATGTATGGGCGTGAGGCACGCTTTCGGGCCTACGAGCTGCTGGCGAACGAATGGGGCCTTCCGTCAGACCAAGACACCTCGATTCGGTGACTTTCTTACCGACCTGTGGACGTCCGTCCCGCACGACCCGCGTGGAATCCACGTGTTTTTCGCGCGTTTCGGGCAACAGGCGAACGGCAGGGTTCTTGAGTAGGCCAGTGGCGTGCTCAAGGTCGAACTGCATGCCCACACCGCGGACGATCCGCTCGACGCCATCCCACATACGACGGCCCAGCTGATCGATCGGGCCGCGGAGATGTCTTACGACGCGCTGGCGATCACGCTTCACGATCAGCAGCTCGACCTTGGCCCCTATCGGAATTACGCTGCAAGCCGTGGGATCACGTTGATACCCGGCATCGAGCGAACCATCGAAGGCAAACACCTACTGCTGCTCAATTTCAAACGCGGCGCCGAAGAGGTGCAGACCTTCGACGACCTGGCGTCGCTGAAGCGCCGTGAAACAGGCGTTGTGATCGCGCCACATCCGTTCTTTCCCGGCAGTACTTGCTTGCGCGGCCGTATGGACCGCCACGCGGATCTCTTCGATGCCGTCGAATACAACGCGATGTTCACAGCGTCTCTGAATTTCAACATTACTGCCCGTCGCTGGGCGGCGGCACATCGCAAGCCGATGGTGGGCGCCGGTGACGTGCACCGGCTGCGGCAGTTGGGCACGACCTATTCGCGCGTCGACGCCGCACGTGACCCCGATGCGATCTGCGCGGCGATCCGAGAAGGGCGCGTCGAGGTCGAGGCCGCGCCAATTTCGTGGGCGTCGGCGATCAGCATCATGGCCGACATGAAGATCGCTGAGATCCTGCCGCCCGGCTTCTGGCAGGAGACGCCAGAGCCGTCCCTCAGCGTCGCTCGACGCAGCCTTCGCTGATATGCGTCAGTGACGAGACCCGCAGCTTGATTGGCTGCGGCGGATTCTTCAGACCAAACGCCTTCTCGTCGCGGCGTCCTGCCGTAATGCTGACGGGACCCTTCTTCGACGTGACGACGGCGGCATCTTCATCCTGGGGCGGCGGCGGTACCGTCGCGACGCCGGTGATCTCGTCGTTATGCCCATTGTGCAGTTCCTTGATCTGCTGCAACACTTCCTTCGCGCCCTCGAGGAGGAACTCCGACGTGTTGAGCATCTCGAAAGGAAGGTCCTTCAAAACAGAGTCGGCAACTCTGAGCCGCCCATTTCGCACGCAGCCTTGCACGACGATGTTGTGCTGGGTTGATTTACCGCGTGCGGCCGCCTGGGGGATGGGCTGCTGCGGCGGGGGGACGACGGGTTGCTGGGCCCCGACCGGGTCGATCGTCAAAAGCACCATCAATACGGCCAACATGCAGTAGGGTCCGGCCTTGAGCGGACGTGTACGACCCATGGATGCCT
>DATCXH010000946.1:0-7344 GCA_036565925.1 Vicinamibacterales bacterium | reverse complement strand
GCACTACTTCGCCGACCCCGAGTTCGGTCAGGTCGCATTCATGGGGACGATGATGGAGGCTGGCGCGCCGCTGCTCTATAGCCTTCGTCTTCGCATCGAGCTCGGACGCATTACTGAAGCCGAAGCGATCCTCTTCAAGCCGGGCGGCGGCGGACCGAACAACATCGCGGCGATGGAGAAGGACGGCAAGGTCGAGGACATGTGGCTCAAGTCCATCCCGCCGGCGCAGCGCCTGTCACGGCAGGAAATGATCGCGGTCGCCGACGGCTACTTCACCGGCCTGCAGAAGAACGACGGCAAGGGGATCGGCAACACCGGAACCTATCCGTTTACCAACGACTGTCACCGCATCGAAAACGGTTCGCCGACGACGAACGTGCCGAAGCCGGCAGACGCCAAACCGGGACAGATCAGTCCCTTCTGGTACGACTGCCTCACGCAGTTCAAGATGGGCCTCTATTACGTCGTCCAGAACATTCACCAACGCCGCTATCCACTGGTCGATGCGGAACGTGGAATCGTCTGGGCGCACGTCGTCTTCGATCAGGGCACAGTGAATTCGGGCGTGCTGTCGGATGGCACCAAGCACAGTTATCCGGGGTTCAACCGTCCGAGCAGCATCCTCGTCAGCGAAGCGTTCCTCATCGAGAATGGCAAAATCCGTCGCGTCGAGATGATCGGACCCTCAGCCGTTTATCACATGAACTCGCCTTGGGGAGGACTGAGCGGAGACTGACGGCCGCGTGGGCGCCGGCACAGTGCGTCGATCTACGCGGCGGTCGCCGATGTGAATGCCGACATCGTCCTGCTCGACGGACTCATCTGAGACGAAAGGCGAAGATTTCGGATGCGAGTGTGACCGTCATGCGCGTAAGGGCCGCGACGCGTTCGGCGGCTCCATGGCGCACGCCTCGATAGGTCCCGCGCAGCAACTTGAGCAGTCCGTCTCGATCGAATTCCCGCGTCTCGCGCACGGCGGATCGATCGACAAGCGCAAACAACTCATGCTCTTTGAGCACCACGTCGCTGCGATCGCGCTCGACACGCTCGCCCTGCACGACCTCACGAAGCTCGATCAGATCGTCTGATGCTGGAACGGCGATAAGGAGCACGCCTGTTGGCGAGAGCACCCGGGCCGTCTCGACCGGATTGCGGCGGGCGTGCAGTGACATGACCAGGTCGATGCTGCGATCGAGCAGCGGCAGGCGGCGATCGGCATTCGCGACCACCCAGGTGCGATCGGGAAAATGGCGCGCCGCTCGCTCAATGGCGGCGACCGACAGATCAATGCCGACGCCGAGGCCAGCCCGACTGGTCAGCGCCGCAAGCGCATCTCCGGACCCACAACCCAGATCCGTGACGACCGGCGCTTCAGGGAGATTGAGGAATGCAGCGCGGCTGGCAACCGCATCGATGAGCGCTCGCCCAACGCCGGCCGCGAGCAGAGACGCACGCGCCTCGATCGCGACGCGTGAGTCTCCGGCGTCGGCGGATCTTCGGTCCTGGGGTTGCAGCAGATTGACGTATCCGCTGCGCGCGACGTCGTACGAATGTCCGGCGGCACATACGAACGTACGGTCGCGGCGCAGAAGCGGCAGCGCGCAGCCGCGCACGCCGCACGCGAGAGGCGGTTGGGCCACTCAGCGGATCGTATAGAGAACCTTGTCCTCGCCCAACGCCGCGATCTTCTGGTCGAAGAGCTGCACGAGCTTGTCGCGACGGATGAACAGCGCTTCGATTTCGTCCCTCGTGAGTGTCTTGCCGATCGAACTGGTGAAGGCCTGTCTGTCGAGGGCGCGCAGCTTCTCAAACAGTGATCGTTCCACGCGCGTGAGGTTCTCGGGGAACTGCAGGTCTCGTCCCAGTCGAAATGCGCGGGTGTGATCGATCATCCACATCTTGCTGTCGGACGACCACATGATGTTGCCCTGGTTCCGGTCGCGGTTTTGAATCAGCTCGTCGAACAGGTACATCACGCTGTAGTAGTCGGCGGCGCGCAACGGATTTGCATTGTGCTGTTTCGCCTTGCGACGGTCACCGTCGTCGGTGACGCCGTCGAGCCACCACGTCATGGCCGCGGGCTTCCCATCTACGACGCGTTCGACCGACATCGGCACGTTGTCGAGGCCGAGGGCGACGGCGAGCCGATAGGCGGCGACGTTATAACGGTACGAATCCTTGAAGTTGACCTCGGACTTCTTGGGACCCACATCAAAGTACGGCTTGGCGATGTCCACGTTCTGGACCTGGGCATCGTGCGTGACGACACCATCCGACAGGGTGACGCGATACGCGCTCGTCACGCCCTTCGACGATTCCTTCTTCTTGATGATGCGGCCGTCGAGCAGGAACTTCTCCATCTCCGCCGGGCCGAGTGTTGCCACCGGAGGTGCAGAAGCAGGTGTCTGCGCCAGAGACGGCCATGGTGCGGAGATCAACAAGACGACTGCGATTAAGAGCCTCATACGATCCTCTCCTGCGTTCGCGCCCCAACGTGACGCCTATGGTATGGCGACCTCTGCCCTGAATTTCCACCGCCCGCGGTTCGTTCCCGTCATGGTTGCGGAAATATACGGACGAAGGAGACAAACGCCCATGGGTAGACGATGCGCCGTATTGGATGCGTCGATGTGCGAACAACCCTCGCCGCTTCAACAACATGACCCGATGCCTGAGCACCTCGCCAGGCCGCTCAATGATAGGCTGAGCTCCCGTCTTCGCCCACGGGCTAGGGCGGGCAAGTCCTTATGAGCAGCCCCACCCGGCCACCGGTCCTGCGCTTTGGCGCCTTCGAGCTCGATCTCGAGGCCGAACGTCTGCTCAAGAACGGTCGTCAGGTCCGTCTGCAGCCGCAACCGTTCAAGCTGCTTCGCCTGCTCACCGCCCAACCCGGCCGGCTGGTCACGCGAGAGGAGATCCAGGCTTCTCTCTGGACGAACGACACATTCGTGGACTTTGAACAAGGCGTGAACTTCGCGGTGAAACAAGTGCGGGAGGCGCTCGGCGACCGGGCAGAAAACTCCATCTACGTGGAGACGGTGCCCAAGCGCGGCTATCGGTTTCTTGCCCCAGTCATTGTCCCGAATAAGGACGAAACACTGGAGGTGCGCACGCCCGCCGAGCCGTTCCTGCAACGGGCGCTATGGGAGAACATCGTCGAGCTGCGCCTTTCCGAGGAGCAGCATAGGAAACAGCTTCGCTGGATGAGGATCGCGATCCTGTTACTGGCGATCGCCTGCGTGGTGTTGTTCTTCACGTAGAATTTCGGCGCTATGACAAGCCGAACCGTGACGTTCAAGATGGTTCTCGTGTTGGGGCTGGCGCTCACCGCCGCATCGCTCGTGGCGCAGAGCTCGCGACGCGCGCCGACCTTTCAAGTCGATCCAGGTTGGCCGACCATTCCCAACGACTGGGTACTCGGTGAGGTGTCATCGATCTCGGTTGATTCCCGAGACCACATCTGGGTTCTTCATCGGCCGCGCTCGATCCCCGAGGCGCAGCGCGCCAAGGCCGCGCCTCCAGTCCTCGAGTTCGACACGTCGGGCAAGCTGATCTCGAGCTGGGGTGGACCAGGCGACGGCTATGACTGGCCCGAACGCGAGCACGGCATCTTTGTCGATGCGAAGAACTTCGTGTGGATCAGCGGCAACGGCGGATGGCCCAAACCGACGGGACCCGGCAGCGGCGACGACATGATCCTGAAGTTCACCACGGCCGGGAAGCTGGTGATGCAGATCGGCAAGCGCGGACAGAGCACCGGCAACACCGATATGGTCAACGTGCACCAGCCGGCCGATGTGTTCGTGCACGCTGAGACGAACGAGTTGTATGTCGCCGACGGCTACGGCAATCAGCGCGTCGTCGTCTTCGATGCCAACAGTGGGAAGTTCAAGCGCATGTGGAGCGCATTCGGCAACGCGCCGCCAACGGCGATGGCGCCGAATCCTCCGACCCCGCAGCCCAATCAGGGCGGCCCCGACGGTCCGCCTCAATTCGGTCTGGTCCACGCGGTGAAAGTCTCGCGTGACGGCGTCGTCTACGTTGCAGACCGTACCAACAACCGCATTCAGACCTTCACCACTGCCGGCAAGTTTGTGAAGCAGGTGCGTCTCGCACAGCAGGGCACGGTGATCCCGGTGCCGGCAGGGTTCGCGTTCTCGCCGGATCGCAAGCAACAGTATCTCTACGTGGTCGATTCAGGCCCAATGCAGGTCGCGATCTTCGACCGCGCGACGATGACGCAGATCGGCACGATTGGGATGCGCGGCCCGAAGCCCGGCGAGTTCGACATCGTGCATCACATGGCCGCGGATTCGAAGGGCAACCTCTATACAGCGGAGATCGTCACCAACCGGCGCGCACAACGGTTTGTATTGAAGTAGGGTCGTGTCGTTCGAGACCACACGGTGGAGCCTGGTCGTCGCCGCCGGCAGCGGCGACTCGTCCTCCGCGCGCGCAGCGCTGGCGACGCTGTGCGAAACCTATTGGTATCCGCTCTACGCCTACGTCCGTCGTCGCGGCGCGAGCGCGGACGATGCCCGCGATCTCACGCAAGGGTTCTTCACCTCATTACTCGAGCGAAGAGACTTCGAGCATCTGCGTCAGGAGCGCGGCCGCTTTCGGGCGTTTCTGCTGGCCTCGCTCCAGCACTTTCTCGCCAACGATGCCGCCCGTCGCCGGACGCAGAAGCGCGGCGGCAACATCACACTTCAGCCGCTCTCGTTCGACGAAGCCGAAGGTCGCTATCGAATCGAGCCGGCCGAACCGACTACGCCGGAGACACTTTACGAACGTCGGTGGGCGCTGACGGTGATCGATCGCGTGCTCAATGAACTGCGACGCGAGTGGGAGACCGATGGGCGCGCGGCCGAGTTCGACGAGCTGAAATCATGCCTGCTGGGCGTCAATCCGTCCGGTGGCTACGCGGCAATCGCCGCACGTCTCGGCACGAGTGAAGGTGCGGTGAAGACGGCGGTGCACCGTTTGCGCAGAAAGTTTCAGGACGCGCTCCGCAAGGACATCGCCGAGACCGTCTCGGATCCCGAAGACGTGGATGACGAGATTCGCTATCTCGTGCGGGCACTCGGCGCGTAACCTCGTCGCGCGGTTCTGTCTGATCGGCGTATGGAAGATGTGACCTACTTGCCACGGACGTGTCCCCGGTGCGGGAAGGCGCTGGCCGATGACGCCACTGAGGATCTCTGCGCGGCGTGTCTCCTCGCTGCAGCGACTGAAACGCTGACCAACACGACACTCGACGACGCCGTGACCGTGGCATCGGGTGGTGGAGCGGCCGTGCTTCACGCGGCTGTGTCGCAGCTCGCCGAAGGTCAGTCATGGGGCCCGTATCGCATCGGACGTCTCCTCGGGCGCGGTGGCATGGGTGAGGTCCACGAAGCCGAGCACGTTGACAGCGGCCGGCGCATCGCGCTCAAGGTCCTGCGCAGCCGATTGCACGATGCCGACGAGCGCGCGCGCTTTCTGCGTGAAGGTCAGCTCGCCGCCTCGATCAGCCATCCGCACACGGTCTACATCTTCGGCAGCGAAGAGATCGCCGGTGCTCCCGTCATCTCGATGGAGCTGCTGCCCGGAGGCACGCTGAAGGATCGCGTGGCGGCCGAAGGACCGCTGCCTCCGGCAGTGGCCGTCTCCGCCGTTCTCGACATCATTGGCGGCCTCGATGCGGCGCAGGCTGCAGGGATCCTCCACCGCGACATCAAGCCATCGAATTGTTTCGTGGATAACGACGGGTCAGTGAAGGTTGGCGACTTCGGCCTGTCGATTTCGACGCTGGCTCGCGACGTTCACGAACAGCTCGCGACAGGATTCGAGGGCACGCCGCAGTTCGCCGCGCCCGAGCAGCTGCGTGGTGAGCCCCTCGATCTGCGCGCCGACATCTATGCGGTCGGCGCCACGCTGTACTACCTGCTCACGGGACAGCCGCCGTTCGATGCACGCGATTTCCGTGAGCTGGTCGATCGCGTCATCCACGAGCCAGCACAATCGCCGCGAGCGCTGCGTCCGGCGATCCCGTCGGGCCTGGCCGCCGTCATCCTGCGGTGCCTGTCGAAATCGCCTGGGCAGCGTCCGGCGTCGTACCCCGAACTCGCCGAGCTCCTCCGACCGTTTTCAACGCTCGGCGAATCGCTCGCGTCACGTCGCTTGCGAGTACTCGCATTCGTCGTGGACATGATCATCGTGACGCTGCCGTTCTCGATCGCGGATGCCTTCAACGGTATGGTCGTCATCGACGGGCAAAACGTATCGCCCGCGCCGAGTCCGTGGCGGTGGCTACTCTACGCCCTGTACTTTTTCGTGCTCGAAGCACGATGGGGAGCCTCGCTGGGCAAGCAGCTCTTTGGTCTGCGGCTGTCGTCACCGGGGAGCGTCGGTTGGGTGAAACGAGTCGCTCGCCGAACGATCGTCTTTCACCTCCCGTGGCTCGTGGTGAGCCTGCTACTCGTGTTCGTTGGACCGATTGGGCCAACGCGCGACATGCGGCTGGGAGAAAAAGGAAGTCTCAATGCCAGGCAAACGCGCGATCTGATCGAGAGCGTCATGAGGCTGACACTGATTGCCGGTCTCTTCGTCACCGCGCGACGTTCCAACGGCTGGGCGGGTCTTCATGATCTGGCCGGCGGCACTCGAGTTGTTTCGCGATCGTCCGCGCGCCTTCGGTCGCGGCGCACGGTGCCCGCGTCGACAGCGCTCGACACGGCTCCCTTGAAGCGAGGATCGCGTTACGGTCCGTTCATCGCAATGACCGATGGCGTGGACAGCGATCGGCAGGTGGTTGTCGCCTTCGACCCCGTACTGAGACGGAAGGTGTGGATTCGAATCGTGGCATCACATACTCGGCCAATCGACCCGATCCGGCGTGACCTTTCGCGGACCGGGCGGCTGCACTGGCTCACCGGCAGGCGAAGTGGCAGCGACAGCTGGGATGCGTTCGAGGCGCCGGACGGACAGCCGCTGGTCGCCGTGCTTCGCGAGGGCACTCCGCAGTGGAGCACGTTGAAGTCCTGGCTGCTGGATCTCTCCGTCGAGCTCGTCGCTGCAACGCGTGACGGTTCGATGCCAGTGCTTCGACTCGACCGTCTCTGGGTTCGTGACGACGACCGTCTCGTGCTGCTGGACTTCCGCGCCCCTGGCACCAGTGGCAATTACGCGGCGCCAACGCCGACCGACGCTACACCCGTGCAGTTGCTGTCTGCTGTCGCCGACCGCAGTCGGCACGCTGCGAGCGGATCGTCAGCGTTGATGCCCTTGTCGGCTCACTTGCTGCTCGACTCGTGGTCGCGTCAGACGCCACCCGCGTTGTCCGACGCGCACGCCGAGCTCGTG
>DATCXH010000859.1:0-3297 GCA_036565925.1 Vicinamibacterales bacterium | reverse complement strand
GGTTAGCACCACCTGCGAAGTCACTTTGCACCGACAAGACTCGGGATACTCAGCGGTTCACGACGGTCCAGATAAATCGCCGTCGCCTTGTCTCCCTGTAACTCCAGCGCAGACGCGGCACCGCCGGGATAGAACTCGCCGTTCACCATCCCTGTGTCGATCAAAATGACGCGCCCGCCGAACCGTGGCGTCAGCTTGCCGGCGACGGTCGTGTGACCGATCACGATCGCGCGGGCTTTCATGCGCTCGAGGATGACATCGAGCGTCGGGGCGAGCGACGACTCCGGCTCGCTGGCCAGACCACGGTACCAGAGCGGACCGGTTTCACTGGCCGAGAACAGCGTGGACACCTGCGCGAGCGGCACCGGCAATGACATCAACTCCTTGCGCACTGCGGCGTTGACGCCCTCGCAGCCCATCATCGAAACGGGCTCACTGATGCCGCCGTGGAGGAACAAAATGCCGTTGATGCGCGCGACCGCCGCCCGCTGCCGAACCCACGCTCCGTACTCACCTTTTGCCTCGAACGCAAAGCGCATCTCGAGGCTGCCGAGCGGAACTTCCTTCATGAACTGCTCGCGATATCCCGCCGGATCGAACGGCTTCCCCTGAGCCTTGGCATTCTTCTCGGCTTCAGCGCTGAACACAGCGAGAGCGCGTTCGCGAAGATCGGTGGAGTCGCCAGTCTTGAACGCATCGGTCTCACCCTGGCTCACGTAGCGCCAGTCCGAGACGAGCCGCATCAGTTCGTGATTGCCTATCAACGCATACACGCGGCCACCGGCCCGCTGCGCCTCACCCTCCAGCTTCCGCAGCAGGTCCAGCGCCTTTCGAGAGTCCGGCCCGCGGTCGACCACGTCGCCGGTTTGCACCAGCATCGTCTTCTTGCCGATCCAGCGGTTGCGATTGTCGATGATGCTCGCGGCCCGAAGAATCGCGACGAACTGGTCGAAGGCGCCATGGACGTCGCCGACAGCTACGATGCGCTCGGGCGTCTGGACGTCACACGGAAAGTCGGATCCCTGTGGAGCGCGTGGCTGCGCTGCGGGTCTCGCTCCGGCAATGACCAGCGCCAGAAGCGCCGCAAAAACAACCGCGCCAATCGGACGAGGCGAACGCGCCGCCGTGAAATTGGTCACACCAAGGATGATATCGTTTATGGCCGAGTGATTCCCGTCAATCACGTCATGCCCGGTGCACTTGCCGAGATCCTGCGGCGGGCGCCGCTCACGCCAGAAAAAATCGCCTTTTCGTGGCGGTCCGCCGTCGGTCCGGCGGTGGATAAAGTGACCGCCATCGAGTTCAAAGACGGCGTGCTCTTTGTACGGGCAAAGGACGCCGCCTGGCAGCGGGAGGTCGAGCGATCAGCGGCGCTGATCCGCTCGCGGCTCGATGCGTTGCTGGGAGATCGCGTCGTGCGTCACATCGAGGTCGCGAAGCTCTAGGGTGATACGGTTCACACACACAGGAGACTGCAGATTTGGTTAGCGCCAGCGAAACTCTTGTATCCCCTCGTCCGCAACTGACCAACGAGTACGACCAGCAGCGTCTCGAGGACGTCGGATTCATGACGTGCATGACGCTCGTGCTGCTCGGCAACTACTCGCAGACCGGACACTTCGGTGGGCCGCTCGCCTACACACCGTACAACGTGGCCGTTCACCTGGCCGGACCGAAGCTGGGAGGGCTGCGCTTCGATTACCGCCGGCCGAAGCATCCCTATTCCGACAAGTTCATGCTCGCCGGTGGGCACTGCATTCCGACCTGCTATGCGCTCTGGATGATCATGGGGCAGGCGCTCGAGCGCAGGTATCACGGCACCGGTGACAAGCGGTACTTGGCCGATCCGCGCGTGGCGATTCTCCCGATCGACGCGCTTGGCTTTCGCCGCGGCGCCGGCGCAATGAAGACACTGCTCCAGGATCTGGGCCTCGCCGATATGCCGCTGTTCGCGCAGGCCAAAACGCGCAGCATCAAGGCGCTCGCGGGTCACGCCGAAAGCGTTGATGTCACCAACGACGTCAACGGCGGTCCTTCAGGAATCGGCATCGCGACAGCGGCAGGCAAAGCCGCCTTCTGGGATATCGCCGGCGCGTCGATGGACGCACCGAAGATCATCGCCTTCGAAGGCGAGTTCGCGATGACCGAAGGTCACGCGCAGGAACTGAAAACGCAGGCACTGGCGCTCAAGACCGGCAAACGTCTTCGCGTCATGATTTCCGACAACAACGCCGGCATCGACGATTCGCTCATTGGCGGCGTCATCGATGCGAAGTACGACGCCTACAGCCTCGTCGAGCAGTGGACGTCGTATGGCTGGAACGTCTTCACGGTCAAGGACGGCAATGACTACGGTCAGGTCGTCGCCGCACTGAAGACCCTGGAGGATTCCGATCCGGCGGATCGACGACCGGTCGTGTTGATCGGGAAGACGACGAAGGGCTATTGGCCCGCGGCGGTCGGAGGCACGATCCCCGAGCACGGCAAGCAGGTGGTCGGCTACCCGAGTCATCCTTACGCGATGAAGATGAACTCCGAGTACTTCGTCGCGCTCGCTCGCACGTTCGAGAAACGCTACGGGGTCACCTTCCAGGGCATCGCCGATGGTCCGGTCACGGACAACCGCGATCGTCTCATCCAGTACAAGACCAACCTCGACGTCGTGATGTCGGTGCTCGAGAACAATGGGCTCGGCGACTGGCTCGCCGATCACCTCGTGGAGATTGGCGACTCAGTGCGTGACGATGTGTCGCTGCGGATTTCAGCCAGCTCGGATCCGTTCCTCGACGATCGTCTTCGCGTGAAGAACCTTCCCGTGGACCCGCAGAAGGTGACGGTGAAGAACGCCGTGTCTGGCGCCACGAAGGATGTCGGGATCACGCTGTTCCGTAAGGCGGGCGAGGTCGCCGGGACACGACGCGCGATCTCCGAAATCGTCAAGTGGCTGAACTATGTCACCGGCAATCGCATGCTGACGATCGCCGCCGATCTCTCCGAGTCGATCAATCTCGAGCACGGCAGTATCTGGGGACACTACGATCCCGAGACCAATCCGCTCGGGACGCGCATCAAGGCGGCGATTCAGGAGGCGGGTAATGCCTCGACAGCGATCGGCCTGGTCAGCCAGAGCGCCGCCCTCGATCCTGACAAGTTCTCCGGCGTGTGGGCAATCAGCGGCACTTACGGCGCATTCACGCCGTTGATGTACACCCCCGCGCGCGTGTGGAGTCAGCAGAGTCAGGACAGCAAATTCCGCATGGGTGTGCTGCACATCCTCGTCGGCCACTCAGGTCCCGA
>DATCXH010001187.1:0-3978 GCA_036565925.1 Vicinamibacterales bacterium | reverse complement strand
GCCAGGTGATACACCGCACCCGCGATCACAATCGCCGCCTTCTTCACATCGTCTTCTACGATGCGCTCGTAGGTGTCGAGATTGGTGTGCCACGTGTAGGTCTGATACTGAATCGGATCGAGCAGCGTGTTGATGCCCGGCAGACCGGCGGCATTGAAGTTGGTCGAGTCCGTCCCGCCGGTGCTGCGCGATCGCGTGCTGGTGGCGCCGAGCATGCCCAGGTCTTTGAAGGACGCAGTCGCCTCACGCAGGACATCCCCGGTCGCCGATGGCCCGAACGCCGTCAACGCCCTGATCCGGCCAGTGCCCGAGTCCATGTTGAAGTACGCCGAGAGCTTCGAGTACTCCGCCTTCTGATCCTCGAACGTGCCGAAGTGCTGACGCACGTAGGCGGCGGAACCGAGCAGGCCCTGCTCCTCTCCGCTCCAGAGCGCGACGCGGATCGTGCGCCGAGGCTTCGCGCCGACCGCGGTCAGAATCCGCACGGCTTCCATCATCACCGAGCAGCCGATAGCGTTGTCCGTAGCGCCAGTGGCCGCATGCCATGAGTCGAGGTGACCACCGAGCATGACGACTTCGTCAGCTTTGTCGGTGCCAGGGATCTCAGCGATCACGTTGTAGCTGGTGCGCCCTTCGGGATAGCTGCGGTTGACGATCTCGAACTCGAGCTCCACCTGACGCTTGTCGGCCAGCAGGCGCGAGATGCGGCCGTAATCCTCATTGCGCATCACAACGGTGGGCGGAGCTTTGGCTATATCGCGCGTGGCGTTGTCGAACGCTCGGATCTGACCGTGGTCGCGGCCGGCATCGTTGATGCGCACGAGCGCGCCGTTGTCGCGGAGGAACTGATTGACCCGCTCCTGAATCTGCGCGTTGGTCATCACGCGCTGGGCCACCTGGTCGGCTCGCGGCGGAGCAACGAACGTCGGCGTCTGCGCCGGAGGCGTATTCAACAAGCCCACGACGTCGGCATCTTCACGACGCAGCGCGGCGGGGTTGAACGTGACCGGCACCGACTGATGCGGGCCGACGAGCACCATCTTGCCCTTGACCGTGGACTTGATGCGCTCGAGATAATCGGTCAGATCCGTCGCACTTGGGCGCGTGGGCAACGTGATTTGCATCGCCTGACCGCGCGCCACGCCTGTGGTGCTCGGCGTCCAC
The DNA here is from genome assembly GCA_036565925.1 of Vicinamibacterales bacterium. GTDB lineage: Bacteria > Acidobacteriota > Vicinamibacteria > Vicinamibacterales > UBA2999 > Gp6-AA40. The sequence goes on along the minus strand of DATCXH010001187.1, from coordinate 2,814 downwards.
GCCAGCACTTCGACCACCAGCGCGTCCTTCACAGGCGTGATGAGATGTGCTGTGACGCGTTCGTTCGCCCAACCGTCCTTGCCAAAGTCCCACGGCTCGAGATGACCGTTCGTGAGTCCCCAGGACGTCAGCTGCTTCACGGCCCATTCCCCAGCGGCCTTGAGATTCGGCGAACCCGTGAGCCGCGGGCCATAAACGTCGGTGAGCACGTGCACTGTCTGAAGAATCTGCGAACGGGCGGTCGCCTCCTGGCGGATCTTCCAGAACATCGCCTCATCGGGACGCTCTTCAGCGCCCAGCCCGGCGAAAGTGGCGAGCACCAGCGCAACGGAAACGCCGACGAGTCTGCGCATATATTCCTTTCGCAAGGCGGGTCTAAAGACCCGCCTCTACGAACTAGCCCGGCGAGTCTGAATACTCGCTTCTACGAACAACTATTTCAAATTGCGGTAGACGCGTTCTTCGAAGCCGTTCAGCACGCGCAACGCCGCCTCGTCATAAAACGGCAGCATCTGCATGAGAAGGACAGCGCCGACCTGCTTCTGCGGATCAATCCAGTAGAAGGTGTTGTTGATCCCCGCCCAGCTCAGACTACCCGGACTGCGCATCGACGGATTCGGTGTCTTCGGTGCGGCGATCTGGAAGCCAAGTCCCCAGACATCCTCGCCGGCACCGAGCGGATACGGCTTGGAACGCAGCGGATCGGCAGTGGGTTGAAGACGCACTTTCACGCTGCCAGTTTGATTCTTTGAAATCTCGGCAACGGTGCTCTCCTTCAGAATGCGCACGCCACCGAGTTGCCCGCGATTCAAGATCATCCGAACGAAGCGACTGTAGTCGGACGCCGTCGAGAACAGTCCGCCGTCGCCGCGAATGGTCGCCGGGATCGGCGTCGGGTTCTGCGTCTCGGTGATCGCGTTGTTGGCCTTCTGGTGCACGGTGATGACTCGCGAGTACTTGTCCTGCGGAACCGTATAGCTCGTGTCATGCATACCGAGCGGTCCGAGAACGTGCGCCTCGAGATAGGCGTCGATCCGCTCGCCCGTAATCTTCTCGATGACCTCGCCGAGCACGCGCGTGCTGGCGCCGTAGGTCCACTGCGCACCGGGCTCGTTCACGAGCGGCAGCTCGGAGTCGTTCGTTGCGCCGGTCTTCTTCTGCGCGATCGCGAGTCCGTGGTCCGACCATGAGTAGCCGACCCCGGAGGTATGCGTCAGCAGCTCACGAATCGTGATCGGCCGTTTAGCCGGCTGCGTGAGGTAGGTCCCCGCCTTCTCGTCCACTTTGCTGAAGACCTGTGGATTCTTCAATCGCGGCAGGTACTTCGACACGTCATCGTCGAGCCCAAGTTTCCCCTGCTCGACGAGCTGCATCACGCCGACCGACGTCACCGCCTTGGTCATCGAGGCGATGCGGAAGATCGTGTCCTTCGCCATCGGCACGTTCTTCGCGACGTTCTGCTTGCCGAACGCCTGGTGATACAGGACTTTGTCGCGGTCGACGACGATGGCAACGATGCCAGGCACGTCGCCGCGGGCGACGGCATCACCGAGGAATGTCGAGAGAGCGCTCGAGCCCTCGTTGGTAAACGTTAACGGTGGCACAGCCTTAACGCCGACCATCAGCGCAAGAACGGCGACGATCGCGAGCAGTTGTTTCATGGCAGGTCACATCAGGAAGTGAAAAGGCGGGTTCCCGAAGAGACCCGCCCGAAGGGTCCGGCTAACCACCTGCGCCCAAGGCTACGGTGGTCCCGTAGCTTCACGCGAAGGCGGAAGCCGGACACTACACCAGCCCTACACCAGCTTCATCTTCGAGATTGGCAGTTCCCTGACTCGTTTGCCCGTTGCGGCGAAGATCGCGTTGCCAAGCGCCGACAGCACGGGCGGCAAACCCGGTTCGCCGACGCCGGTCGGAAGGGCCTCGCTGTCCACGAAGTGCACATCCACCTGGAACGGCGCATCGGACATGCGCGCCACCTGGAAGTCGTGGAAGTTGCTCTGATTGATGCGGCCGCCCTTCGCGGTGATTTCACCAGTCCGCGCCAGGCCAACCGCCATCACCGCCGCGCCTTCCAGCTGCGAGCGCACGCGATCGGGATTCACGATCACACCCGCATCGACGACCTGATGGATCTTCGGTACTTTGAACTGTCCACGGCCATCGACTTCGACTTCAACCACCGAGGCGACGTAGGTGTTGAAGCTGCGATGCGCGGCAATGCCCATGCCTCGCCCGCCGCCCGACTTGCTCTTGCCCCACCCTGACTTCTCGCCGGCGATCTCCAGCACACGGCGCAGCCGACGGGTGTCGATCGGGTACTTGTCGTAGGGAGCCCCGTAGTTCGAGTACTCCACGCCCTGCGCTTTCAGGTCGAGGACCTTGCCCGGCCCCATCATGTCGAGCAGGAACTCGAGCGAGTCACGACCTGCAGCGCGAGCCATCTCGTCGGCGAAGCTGTGGGCCGCAAACGCGTGGAAATTGTTGCTGACCGCGCGGAACCATCCGATGCGCACGTGCGCGTCAGCGGGTCCGTTCTCGGCACGGATGTTCGGAATGTCGAACGGCACATCCGTGAGACCGAGATCCAACTCGAAGCTCAGTGGCTCACGCGCGCCGGGCGCGAACGTGGATGCGATCGGCGGGAACACCGATCGGTGCAGCCATGCCGTCGGCTTGCCGCGGCCATCGACCGCTGCCTTGTGATACACGACCGCGGTCGTGTGGTAGTAGTCGAAGCGGATGTCGTCTTCGCGCGTCCAGATCACCTTGACTGGCTTGCCAAGCTTCCGCGCGAGCACCGCCGCCTCCGCC
>DATCXH010000918.1:0-5829 GCA_036565925.1 Vicinamibacterales bacterium | reverse complement strand
TGCCGGGCGTCAGCGCCCGATCGAAGCTGCCGCAGACGCCGAGATTCAGCGCGAGGTCGTATCGCTCGCGACCGAGCGTATGCGTACACCACGTCGCCGTGGCGACCATTCCGACTCCGCTGACGAGCACGTCGACATCATGATCGGCGCAGACATATCTCTCGACCCGATCGCCTCCGCCTGCCCGGAGCGAGCTGGAGCGCGTCGAAGGGCGCAGACCGGCCGTGACTGGGCCGATCTCGGCCGCTGTCGCGGAGACGAGAAGGATGCGCACGCTACTTGTTGTCTGATTTGCTCTTCGCCCTGTCTGCGAGCCAGCGAAAGAGATTGCCGAAGTTGGCGGCTGGAGCAGAAAATTCCTGCGGGGTCATGATCTGCAGCATGTCCTGATGCGTCGGCGCGCCATAGGGCGCCGGACCCGTCAATGCATTCTCCATCCCGCCGAACAGCTCGATCCGGGGTGACTGGCCGAACACGTCTACGACATAGCGAAGCCGCAGGCCGTCGCTTTCGGCGCGCTCTGTGGTCTGCCGGACCTGACGTTTGATGCGATCCATGTCGATCGGCAACCGGCTGACGTCAACGGTGGGCTCGGCAGGCTTGGCCGAACGGTTACCCTGAACTGACGGGTCATTCGCGGAACCGCTCTGCGCACCGGCTGGCGCAACCTGGATCAGGCTGAAAAGAAGCACCGCCGTTGGGCCGATCCAAATGGTGCGCATGTCGAATGAGACGACTGGTAACCGCTACTGGCCTTCCTTCCATTCCTCGTACCAAGCCATCTGGATAGCCTCTAGCTTAGGCTCATTTGAGGATTTCGGGTCATCGGTGAAGCCGTCGAGCTGCATGACCCGCTCGCGGAGGTCGGTAAACCGCACTGTCAAAGGGTCCACCGCCGGGAACTTCTCGAACAGGGCGATGCCAATATCTTCAGAATCGATCCATTTCACGATCGCACCCCAGCCTTCTCATCCTCGCGATCGGCGTCGGACTTGCCAAGCTGAATGTTGCCGCCCTCTTGTACGTAATTACGGGTGTACAAGGGGAATTCGACGACGACATCGCCTTTGATGATCGCCTGGCATCCCAGCCGCGAGTTGGGGCGGAGATCCCACGCGGTATCGAGACGATCCAGCTCGTTGTCCTGCGGCTCGCTTAGGTTGTGTTCGCCTTCTTTGACAAAGAGGTGACACGTCGTACACGCACAGCTGCCACCACAGGCATGCTCGAGCGGAATTCCGTGATTCATTGCCACATCAAGGAACGACTCCGGCAGACCGTGATGTGAGTATTCGAGCTTGCCGTGCTCGAACTCGACGGTCGTCGATTTACCGTCCTTGATGAAAGTGACCTTCGGCATCAGATGTCCTTGACGTTCCGGCCGGCGAGTGCTTCACGCACGCTGCGGTTCATCATGATTTCCGCGAGGTGGCGTGTCGCATGATTGAGCGCATGCGTCTTCTCGTGAATGGCCTCGCGCTCGGTGCCGGTCATGACCTGTTTGAGATCGGCCAGCGTGCGATCGATCTGCGCCAGCTCGTCGTCGGTCAACTCACCGCGAGTGACCTCGGCGAAGTCAGGACGGCGCAGTGATTTCTCGGTGGCGGTGATCACGCTCTCGGCCTCATTGCGGGCTTCGATGAGCAGCCGGGCATCGAAGTCCGCCTGCGCATGCTCGAACGACTCGATGAGCATCCGCTCGACTTCCTGATCGGTGAGACCGTAGGACGGCTTGACCTCGATCGACTGCTCGACCGACGTCCGCAGCTCACGCGCGCCAACGCTGAGAATTCCGTTCGCGTCGATCTGGAATCGAACCTCGACACGTGGCAGCCCGGCCGGCATCGGCGGAATCCCGCGCAGCTTGAACCGCGCCAGCGATCGGCAATCGGCGACGAGCTCCCGTTCGCCTTGCACCACGTGAATGTCCACCGACGTCTGGTTGTCAACGCTGGTGGTGTACATCTCGCGACCGGTCGCCGGGATCGTCGAGTTGCGCATGATGATCTTCGAGACCACCCCACCGATGGTTTCGATGCCGAGCGAGAGCGGCGTGACATCGAGCAGCAGCATCTCGCGACGGCCGCTGACGAGGATGTCGGCCTGTACCGCTGCACCGAGCGCGACGACTTCGTCGGGGTTGAGATCGCTATGCGGCGTCTTTCCGAACAACTCTGCGACCAGTCGTCGCACCAGCGGCGTACGTGTCGCGCCGCCGACGAGCACGACTTCGTCAATGTCGTTCGGTTCGAGGCCCGCGTCGCTGAGTGCCTGACGCACCGGTCCAAGCGTGCGATCGACCAGCGGATGGATCAGCGTCTCGAACTCCGCACGGGTGATCGCGCGGCGATAACCGTCCGGTAGCCCGGCCTGCGGCTCGACGCGAATCTCCGCATGCTCGTGATCCGAGAGATCCCATTTGGCCTGGATGACAGCCTTGCGAACCGCCTGAAGCGTTTCGGGCGGGACGTTCCCGACCTCCGCCAACACGCGCTCGACGAGCACGCGATCGATGTCGTCGCCGCCAAGGTGCGTATCGCCGCTCGTGGCCAGGGCCTGAAACACGCCGTCTTCGACCTTGAGGATCGAGATGTCGAACGTGCCGCCGCCCAGGTCGTAGACGGCGATCGTGCCGCGATTCTTCTTGTCCAACCCGTAGGCCAGCGATGCCGCCGTCGGCTCGCTGATGATGCGCAGCACTTCGAGTCCCGCCAGACGTCCGGCGTCGCGGGTCGCGGTGCGTTGCGCGTCGTTGAAGTACGCGGGCACGGTAATCACCGCGCGATCGACCTCGAAGTCGAACTCACCCTGCTCGCGAAAATGTTCTTCAGCACGCTGCTTCAGCTCACGCAGGACGAAGGCCGAGATCTCCGGCGGCGTAAACTGGCGGTCTCCGACGCCAATCCGCACGACGCCGCCCGCTTCCCCGCTGACAGCGAACGGCAACAGCGAGGCGTCGTCCTTCACATCCTCGATGCCGCGTCCCATGAAGCGCTTGACGGAGTACACCGTGCGCGACGCCGTCGTCAGCAGCCGTCGCTGCGCTTCGCGACCGACGAAGATCGTCCCGTCTTCGCCGAGCGACACGACCGACGGCACCAGCGCATCGCCGGCGCTATCGCGAATGACTCGCGGCGTTCCGTCGCGCACGTAAGCGACCAGACTATTGGTCGTGCCGAGATCGATGCCGACAACCTTACCCATGGCGTTCGGCTTTAGGCTCCTGGCTCTGGGCTACGCTCGCGCCTTCTCTCTCGATGGTCGCGAGCAGGTTATTGATGTAATTCCGTTCGAGCAGCGTTTCGCGCAGCGCTTCCAGCGCGGCCCGTCGCTCGGCGGGCGTTGCGCTCTCCGGCAGACCGTCCCACTTCGCGCTCAGTACCTCGATCTGCTGCTCGTGTTCCTCGCGCTTGCGTTCAATCGGCGCGCGTGCGGCATCGAGCCGCGACGCGAGCGACGTCGGCTCGGCGCCAGCCTCCCGCTGCTCGCGAATCTCGTCGAGCTCCTCGTTCAACTCGAACACTTCCTCGAGCAGTGCCGGAGGCACCTTCGCCGCACCGGATTCCCCTTCGGATTTCGTTGACGGCAGTCCCTCGATCGCGAGCAGGTGCTCGATACGCGTCGCCGGGACGCGCAAGGCGCGATACGCGTCGTTCAGATACGACGATCGTTCGAGGCTCGCGACTCGCTCGGCTGGCGTCGCGTTGTAGTAGTAATCGGGGTGAAACTTCCGGCTCAACTCGCGGAAGCGCCGCTCGAGGTCGTCCTGCGCGATGGTCAGCTTTCGCGGCAGGCCGAAGAACGCGAAGTAGTCGCCATGTCGGCCCAATGCGAGGATGCGACTGCACTGCGGGCAGAAGTGCTCGTGCAGAGGTGCTCCGGCGCCGCAGCTGCGGCATTCGAGCATCGAGACCGGCGTCACGGGGATCGAATCGGGAGTCATCGGACGTTGGTGGCTGCCATCTTCGGCGCCGTCACGCGCCGAAGGAGCTGCCGCAACCGCAGGTCTGCTTCGCGTTCGGGTTGTGGAACACGAACCCCTGGGTCAGAAGCGCCGTGTCGTAATCGAGCGTGGTGCCCTTGAGGAACAGGTAGCTCTTCTTGTCGACGAAGATCTTCGCGCCGTTGCCTTCGAAAACCTCGTCTCCTGTTCGGGCTTCCTTCTCCCAGGCGAACGTGTAGCTCAATCCCGAGCAACCGCCGCCTTTGACGCCGACACGAAGACCACCATCGGTGATGCCCTGTTTGGCCATCAGCGACTTGATCTTCCGGGCAGCGCCTTCTGAGATCTCAATCATGTCGTTCCAGGCGGGTCTAAAGACCCGCCTCTACGCCTACGCGTTCGGCTGCGCATGGCCTGCCGACGCCGGCACGCCCTTGTCCTTGTCCTGTTTCGCCTTGTAGTCGGCAATCGCCGCCTTGATCGCATCCTCGGCGAGCACCGAGCAGTGGATCTTCACGGGCGGGAGCGACAACTCAGCGACGATGTCGGTGTTCTTGATCGCCAGCGCCTGATCGACGGTCTTGCCCTTGAGCCATTCGGTCGCAAGGCTCGAGCTCGCAATCGCCGATCCGCAGCCGAACGTCTTGAACTTGGCGTCGTCGATGACACCGGTCTCGGGGTTGACCTTGACCTGCAGCTTCATCACGTCACCGCACTCCGGCGCACCCACGAGTCCCGTGCCGACGTTCGCGTCGTCCTTTGGCAGGGACCCGACGTTGCGCGGGTTCTCGTAGTGATCGACAACCTTGCTTGAGTAAGCCATTTCTGTGTCTCCTAGTGCGTGACCCACTGCATCTTCGAAAGGTCCACGCCTTCCTTGACCATTTCGTAGAGCGGCGACATCTCACGCAGGCGCCGCACAACCGTCGTCAATTTCTCGATGACGTAATCGACTTCTTCTTCCGTGGTCCACCGGCCGAGGCCAAAGCGAATCGAGGAGTGCGCAAGGTCATCACCCGCGCCCAGCGCCTTCAGCACATAGGACGGCTCCAGGCTCGCCGAGGTGCAGGCGGAACCCGAGGACACAGCCACATCGTTGATGCCCATGAGGAGTGATTCGCCCTCGACGTAGGCAAAGCTGATGTTCAGGCTGTGTGGCAGCCGGTGCTCCAGCGAACCGTTGATATACAACTCGTCGAGATTCTTGTGGAGCCCTGCGCTCAACCGCTCGCGCAGCTTCTTCAGACGCTCGGCTTCCGATGCCATCTCGTTCTTGCAGATCTCAGCCGCCTTGCCGAGCCCCACAATGCCCGGAACGTTGAGCGTGCCCGACCGCATGCCGCGCTCGTGGCCACCGCCGCTGATTTGCTCCGCGAGCAACACGCGCGGGCTGCGACGACGAACGTAGAGCGCGCCGACACCTTTCGGGCCATACATCTTGTGCGCGCTCAGCGACAGCAGATCGACCTTGAGATCGTTGACGTTCACCGGAATCTTGCCCACCGCCTGCACCGCGTCGGTGTGGAACAGGATCCCCTTCTCTTTCGCGATCGCGCCGATCTCGGCGATCGGTTGCAACACGCCAATCTCGTTGTTGGCGGTCATGATCGTGATGAGGATCGTCTTGTCAGTGATGGCGTCGCGCAGCTCGTCGAGACTGATGCGGCCGTCCTTCTGCACCGGCAGATAGGTGACTCGCGCGCCCTGCTTCTCGAGCTTCTTGCACGTGTCGATCACGGCCTTGTGCTCGATCACGCACGTGATGATGTGATTGCCCTTCTCGCGGTACATCTCCGCGACGCCTTTGATGGCCAGGTTGTTCGATTCGGTCGCGCCGCTCGTGAAGATGACTTCCTTCGCGCTGGCGCCAATGAGATCGGCAACTT